>NZ_JANMSQ010000212.1:0-14914 GCF_031389465.1 Pseudolysinimonas sp. | reverse complement strand
CAGAACCCGGAGGAGCGCGCCTGGTTCCAGGAGCGTCTCGAGCGGCCGTACGAGAAGCCGACGAAGGAAGAGCAGCTGCGCATCCTCTCGAAGCTGAACGAGGCCGAGGCGTTCGAAACGTTCCTGCAGACCAAGTACGTCGGGCAGAAGCGCTTCAGCCTTGAGGGCGGCGAGTCGACGATCGCGTTGCTCGACGAGCTGTTGCAGGGTGCCGCGGAGGCGGGTCTCGAAGAGGTCGCCATCGGGATGGCGCACCGCGGCCGCCTCAACGTGCTCACCAACATCGCGGGCAAGACCTACGGTCAGATTTTCCGCGAGTTCGAGGGAACGCAAGACCCGAAGACCGCGCAGGGCTCGGGCGACGTCAAGTACCACCTCGGCACCGAGGGCACCTTCACCGGCATGAGCGGCAAGGAGGTCGCGGTCTACCTCGCGGCCAACCCGTCGCACCTCGAAGCCGTCGACGGTGTGCTCGAAGGTATCGTGCGCGCCAAGCAGGACCGCAGCGCTCCGGGCACCTTCAACGTGCTGCCGCTGCTCGTCCACGGTGACGCCTCGATGGCCGGCCAGGGCATCGTGATGGAGCAGCTGCAGATGTCGCAGTTGCGCGCCTACAAGACCGGCGGCACGATCCACGTCGTCATCAACAACCAGGTGGGCTTCACCACCCCGCCGTCGGAGGCGCGTAGCTCGGTCTACTCGTCGGATGTCGCCAAGACCATTCAGGCGCCGATCTTCCACGTGAACGGTGACGACCCCGAAGCCGTCGTGCGCGTCGCCGAGCACGCCTTCGCGTATCGGCAGCAGTTCAAGAAGGATGTCGTCGTCGACCTGATCTGCTACCGCCGCCGCGGTCACAACGAGGGCGACGACCCGTCGATGACGCAGCCGCTGATGACGACGCTCATCGAAGCCAAGCGCAGCGTGCGCAACCTCTACACCGAAGCTCTCGTCGGTCGCGGTGACATCACGCAGGAAGAGTTCGAGGCGGCCCACAAGGACTTCCAGGAGCGCCTCGAGCGCGCGTTCGCCGAAACCCATGCGGCACAGACCGGCACGATTCCGGTCGTCACCACTGACAGCCAGCCGGTCGCCGACCTCGAGCGCCCCGATGCACAGCAGGACGACACCGCGGGTGAACCCGAGACCACGGGCATTGCCCAGTCGCTCGTCGAGCAGATCGGTGACGCGCACGGCAACCTGCCCGAGGGCTTCACGGTGCACCCGAAGCTGCGGCAACTGCTCAACAAGCGCATGGAGATGAGCCGCAGCGGGCAGATCGACTGGGGTTTCGGCGAACTCATCGCGCTCGGCTCGCTGCTGACCGAAGGCACCCCGGTGCGTCTCGTCGGTCAGGACGCCCGTCGCGGCACGTTCGTGTCACGCCACGCGGTCTTCCACGACCGGGAGAACGGTCAGGAGTGGCTGCCGCTCGCGAACCTCGCCGACAACCAGGCGAAGTTCTGGATCTACGACTCCCTGCTGTCGGAGTACGCCGCCCTCGGCTTCGAGTACGGCTACTCGGTCGAGCGCCCCGACGCTCTCGTGCTCTGGGAGGCCCAGTTCGGCGACTTCGTCGACGGCGCCCAGACGGTCATCGACACCTTCATCTCGAGCGCCGAGCAGAAGTGGGGCCAGCGGTCGAGCGTCGTACTGCTGCTGCCGCACGGCTACGAGGGCCAGGGGCCCGACCACTCGTCCGCCCGCATCGAGCGGTTCCTGCAGCTCGCGGCCGAAGACAACATGACGGTCTCCCGCCCCTCCACCCCCGCGTCCTATTTCCACCTGCTGCGCCGTCAGGCCTACGCCCGGCCGCGCCGACCGCTGATCGTCTTCACTCCGAAGTCGATGCTGCGCCTACGCGGTGCGACGAGCGAGGTTGCCGACTTCACGGCCGGCAAGTTCGAGCCGGTGATCGACGACGCCCGCATCCACGACCCGGGCGCCGTGAAGCGGGTGCTGCTGCACGCGGGCAAGCTGCACTACGACCTGCTCGCTGAGATCGAGAAGCGGGATGACGCAGGCTCGTTCGCGCTGGTGCGCGTCGAGCAGTACCACCCGTTGCCCCTCGACGAGATCACAGCGGCGATCGGAAAGTACCCCGACGCCGAGATCGTCTGGGTTCAGGAGGAGCCGGAGAACCAGGGTGCCTGGCCGTTCATGCTGATGGAGCTCGCCCCTCGGCTGCCGCTCGGTCGCACTCTGCGGGTCGTCTCGCGACCGGCCTCGGCCGCGACCGCGACCGGTTCGTCGAAGCGCTCGGCAGCGGAACAGACCGACCTGATCACGCGCGCGTTCACCCTGTAGCTCCGCGCCCTCATCCCGCGTTCGTCGGCACGAGCCGTGCCCGGCGTCGCCGCCACGCACTCTGGATGCTCGGGACGATGCCGTTGGGCAGGAAGAGCAGCACGACGACCAGCACGACCGCGTAGCCGGCGAACTGGAGCGTCGGACCCGCGGTCGCCGGGAGACCCGGCATCGTGCTCAGGAAGTTGAGCGTCTGGAGCAGCACGGAGATCACCAGGACCCCGACGATTCCACCCCAGAGCGAACCGAGTCCGCCGACCACCGCCATGATGACGTACTCGAACGACTTCGATGGCGGAAACGAGTCCTGGCTCACATAGGGAATGAAGAACGCCGAGAGGGCTCCCGCGAAGCCCGCGAAGACGGCAGACAGCGCGAACACCTGGATCTTGCTGCGGAGCACCGGCACGCCCGACGAAGCCGCCGCCGTCTCGCTTCCGCGAAGGGCCCGCATCCCGCGACCGAAGCGGCTGTCGACGAGGTGCTGCGACACGACGAGGGCTCCGACGAGTACGGCGATCGCGAGGTAGACGTAGCCCAGCTGCCCGCCGGGAAGGAGCGGCGGGATGCCCATGATCCCGACTCCGCCGCCGAAGAGCGGCACGGTGCTCATCACCAGCTGCACGAGCAACAGCACGGCAAGCGTTCCGAATGCGAGGTAATGACCCCGCAGCCTGAGGAGCGGTGCACCGACGGCAACGGCAAAGATCCCTGCGATCACGGGTGCGGCGAGCAGACCGACAACCGGCGGCAATCCCAGTTGGCGACACAAGACGGCGACGGTGAGCGCACCGACCGCGACGAACGCCGCGTGACCGAGCGAGGCCTGGCCGGCGTACCCCATGAAGAGGCTGAGTCCCACGACCACGATCATCGACAGCACCGTCTGCATGACGAAGGTGAGGTCGCGCATCAGCAGCGGCACAACGAGAGCCGCGACCGCGAAAGCGGCGATCGGGATGTAGGGGGCGAGACGTCTCATTTCGCTTCCTCCGTGGTGAGCGAGCGGTGGCGAGCGATCATGACGACGAGCATCATGACGAGCGCGAGTTGGGTCTGGAACGAACCGTTGATGTAACCGGCAACCAGCTGCCCCGAAACTCCGAGCACCATCGCACCGATGAGCGTGCGGCCGGGGCTGCTCAGACCGCCGAACACTGCCGCCGCGAAGCCGCTCAGGGCGAGCGGCAGGTCGGAGTACACCGACAGCGGCAAGGTCGGGGCAAGGAGCACCCCCGCGAGCCCGCCGAGCGCGCCCGCGATGGCGAATGCGGCAAGTCCCATGCGACGGACATCGATGCCGACGAGGCGAGCCGCGCGCTGATTCGACGCGGCGGCCGACATCGCTCGGCCGAGATCGGTGCGCTCGAAGAACAGCCACATCGCGCCGAAAACGGCGAGCGTCACGACGACGATAAGTACTCGCTGAGACTCGATACTGACGCTGCCGAACGCGATCGAGCCCTCGATCCCGGGGGGCGAGACCGGGTTCTGACCCCAGACCAGGATGATGATCGCTGTTCCGAGGAACGAAAGTCCGAGGGTCACCAGGAGCGCCACGAATGCCGGCGTCCCGGGCCGCGACAAGGTCACGAGGCCGACGAGAAGCCCGGCCACGGCGGCGATGAGTACGGCGGCGACTTCGCCCAGCCCGTGCGGGATCGCCATCGAGAGCAGCGAGTAGGAGATCAGACCGCCGAGCACGGTGAGCGTGCCCTGGGTGAAGTTCACCACGTTGGTCACGCGATGCACGACGACGAAACCACTGCCGATGAGGGCGAACGAGGCTCCGACCGCCAACCCGGAGGCGATGTAGGTGAGGAAGGTGGTCATGGGGTCTCGCTTCGCGTCATGGCGGTGCCGAGGTAGATCGCGGCAAGCTGCGGGTCGGCGCGCAGGACATCGGTCGGCCCTTCGGCGACGACTCGGCCGGCCTCGATGACATAGGCGCGGGAGCACAAATCGAAGGCGAGATCGACCTCCTGTTCGACCAGCAAGATCGTCGTTCCTTCGTCGCGGTTGATCTCGCGCAGGTGCTCGATGAGCCGCGCCGCGATGAGCGGAGCCAGACCGAGCGAGAGTTCGTCGATCAGCAACACGTCGGGCCGAGCCATCAGCGCCCTGCCGATCGCGACCATCTGCTGTTGACCGCCCGAGAGCAGACCCGCCCGCTGACGCCGGAGCGGGCGCAGATCGGGCATGACCGCGTAGACGCGCTCGGTGTTGCGGTCGCGTCGCGGCATCCGCCAGGCTCCGAGACGGAGGTTGTCGTCGACGGAGAGGTCCGCGAACAGTTGGCGCCCTTCGGGCACCTGCGCGCTGCGTCCGCCGTTCTCGATCGTTCCCGATGCGGTCGGCACCACACCGCTGATCGCGTTCAGGGTTGTCGTTTTTCCGGCGCCATTCGGGCCAACCAGCGCGACCATCTCGCCGGCTTCGACGTCAAGGCTGACGCCGTCGAGAGCAGTGGCAGCGCCGTAGGTGACGACGAGATCACGAATGTGCAGCATGGTGGTCTCCCGTTCCCAAGTAGGCCTCGATGACACGAGGGTCGGCGCGGATCGCGTCGGGTGTGCCGTCGGCGATGACCCGACCGAGGTCGAGCACCGTGATCTGGTCGGCCAGTCGCATGACCAGTCCGACGTCGTGTTCGATGAGCAGCACGGTGACGCCGTCATCGTGAAGCTCCCGCACGAGTTCTTCGAAGGCGCCGCGTTCGGTCGAGCGCAACCCCGAGGCGGGTTCATCGAGCAGCAGCAGCCGCGGGCGGGCGACGAGAGCGCGGGCGAGTTGCACCCGACGTTGTTGGCCGAGCGGAAGGCCACCGGCCTCTTTGTCGACCCACTCCCCCAGACCGACCCGGTCGAGGGCATCCCGCGCGTCGGCGAAGATCTCCCGCTCCTCGCGCCGGTGGCGGCTGGTTCGGAGGATTGCGGCGGCGATGCCGCTGCGGGTCCGGGCGTGAGCCCCGACGGCGACGTTCTCGAGCACCGAGAGCCCCGGGAACAGTCGTGCTCCTTGGAACACGATTGCCACCCCGAGTTCGGCGCGACGATGAGGGGGAAGGCGGTCGATCCGCGTGCCGCCGAGAGCGATGGTGCCCGCGCTCGGCGTCAGGTGTCCGCTCACGAGGCTGAACAGCGTCGACTTCCCGGCCCCATTGGGTCCGATCACTCCACGCAGCTCGCCCTCGGCAACCGTCAACTGCACGTCGTCGGTGGCTCGCACACCCCCAAAGGAGCGTGAAACGCCATCAATCTCGAGCAGCGGGCGACCGCCTTCCCCGGTGTTCATCAGTCGGTGAGTTCCTCGAAGCGCTCGAGGCTGTACTCGGTCGCGACGAACTGTCCATCCTGGATCTGCACGATCGCCAAGCCGGCGGTCGTCGTGCCGACGTGGTCGGTCGGCGAGAACGCCTTCCGCCCAACGACGGTCAGCAGGTCGAGACCCTCAAGCGCGTCGCGGACGGCAGCATGGTCGGTCGAGCCCGCGGCTTCGATCGCGGCCTTGATCAACTGGAGCGCTGCGGCGCCTTCAAACGCGAACTGCGGCGGGTACGGGTACTCAGCCGCGGCGTCCGAGTCGGCCCACAGTGCGGCAAACTCGTCGATCTCGGTCTTGAGCGCGCCGGCCGGAAGGTCTGCTCCGGCAACCGCGAGGTTGCTGGAGAGGACGATTCCTTCGGCTGCCCCACCCAACGGACCGGTGTACAGCGTGCTCGCCTGCGCGCCGGTCATGTAGAGCTCCATGCCGCTGCCCGCACCCATCGCCGCGAACTGACCGGTGATGATGGCCGGCGGAGCGCCAGCACCCCAGACGATGAACGCGTCAGCGTTGGTCTCGAGCGCCTTCGTGATGAGCGGGGTGAAGTCGGTCGCGCCTTGATCGAACGGCTCGTTGAGAACGATCTCGATGCCCGCCTCTTCCGCGTACTGCAGCGTCGCCTCGCTGCCGCCGGTTCCGAACAGGTCGCCGCCGGTGTAGCCGACCGCGAGCGTCTCGATGCCGATCTCGCTGAAGTACTCGATCATCGCTTGCCCGTAGACCTCAGCCGTCGCGGGGACGACGAAGATCCACTCGTTGCTGCCATCGCCGTAAGCGCTGACCGGGCCGAGGGACAGCGTCGGGATCTGCGCCGCGATGGCGCTCTCCGAGATCGCGGCCGACGCGCTGACGAACGTCGACGAGACGATGACGTCGTATTCGCCGGACGCGGCGAGCTGGTTGTACTCGGTGACCGACTGGGTGACGTCGGTCGTGTCGTCCTTGATCGTGAGTTCGACCTGGCGACCGTCGATCCCGCCCTCGGCGTTGATCTTGTCGGCCATCAGTCCCATCGCCGCAGATCCCGGGCCACCCAGGATCGCGAGCGGGCCCGTCATCGGCAGGATGACGCCCACCTTGATCGGACCCTCGTCGGACTCGCCGGATGCACCGGGGGTGGTGCAGCCGGCGAGCGCTGTGATTGCAACCGCGGCCGCAGCCGCGATCACCCAAGATTTCCTCTTCATTGAGGACACTCCATTCTTCGTTGAAAGGGGATTTCGTAGTCAGGCTTCCTGACTGTCAGGATTACTGAGTATTGTCGATCATGGAGAAGTTTCCTGCTCACGTCAAGTGAGAGACTGAATCGACCGCAATGAAGGGGAGTCGATGGCCAAGCCCGGAGTCACGCCATTGATCGGAGACACCCGCCAATCGACGGTGCTGTACCTCATCAAGCAGGTCGAGCTGGCTATCCGGGCTCAGATCGACGAAGCGGTCGCCCCCTACGGGCTCACCGCGCTCCAGTACACGTCGCTGACGGTGCTCGCGCGGCATCCCGGCATGACGAGCACGCAACTCGCGCGCAACTCGTTCGTGCGCATCCAGACGATGGCGCAACACCTGGCGTCACTCGAAGAGCGCCACCTCATCCGTCGGGTGCGTGACCCCAAGATGAAACGCCAGGTGCTCGTCTTCCTCAGCGAACAAGGGCTGAAGATCCTCAACGACCTCGCCGAGCCGATCGCCGAGCTCGAGCGCCTGATGCTCGCCGACTTCACCGAGACCGACGCGAAGCGCCTGCGAAAGCAACTCGGCGCGATCCGAGTCGTGCTGAGCGGCACCGCCGCACACTGACCCCGGCGGTCAGACCTGCGGTTCCCCGAGACGTGTGAGGATCGCGGCGCGAAGCTCTGCGGGAGCCTTCTCTTGGCACGCCTTTTGCATCTTGAGGGTGAGCGTGACACCGACGAGGTGCTCGCCGGTGCAGTCTTCGCAGTTCTCGAGGTGGTCGGTGATGTCCTTGAAGTCCCGGTCGCTCAGTTCGCGATGCAGGTACTCCTCGAGTTCGGCCTTGGCTTTGTCGCAGCCGCAGTCGGTCATGTCGCACTCCTGGTGGTCGGAGCCGGAACGGTGATGCCGCGCTCGCGGGCGTAGTCAGCGAGCAGGTCGCGCAGGAGTCGACGGCCACGGTGCAGTCGACTCATCACGGTTCCAACGGGGGTCTTCATGATGTCGGCGACCTCTTGGTACGAGAATCCTTCGACGTCGGCAAGGTAGACGGCGAGCCGGAAGTCTTCGGGAATCGACTGCAGAGCCGCCTTGACGTCGCTGTCGGGCAGATGGTCGATCGCTTCGGCTTCGGCCGACCGCGTCGAGCGCCCCTGGGTGAGCGACTCGGCCCCGCCGAGTTGCCAGTCCTCGAGGTCGTCGATGGTGCCCTGGTAGGGGCCGCGCTGGTTCTTGCGGTAGGTGTTGATGAACGTGTTGGTGAGGATGCGGTAGAGCCACGCCTTGAGATTGGTGCCCTGAGTGAACGACGCGAAGGCCGCGTACGCCTTCACGTAGGTTTCCTGCACGAGATCGCCGGCATCCGCGGGGTTGCGGGTCATGCGCAGCGCGGCCGCGTAGAGCTGGTCCATGAAGACCAGCGCCTGCTCTTCGAAGAGGCGCCGGAGTTCGGGAGCCGGCTGCACCGGCGGGGTGTCGCTCATCGCCGTCGAGTCTAGTTCCGCAGGTGGCACGGGACGTTCGAGGAGGGCGGTGGGCATACCCTAGACAACCGATGGCTGACTCGACCTATTCCGCGGGCTGGGCGGCGCCCGTGGCGACCGCTCCCCTCGAAGCGCGCCTCGTCATCCCGGGATCGAAGAGCCTGACCAACCGCGAACTCGTGCTCTCCGCTCTCGCGGCCGGCCCGTCGACTCTGCACGCGCCACTCGTCGCCCGCGATACGGAGTTGATGGTGGATGCGCTCCGCGCCCTCGGCACGACGATCGACACCGCGCCCGACACCTGGCGCATCACCCCCGGTGAGCTGCACGGCGGCGTGGATCTCCACGCGGGACTCGCCGGAACCGTGATGCGCTTCATCCCGCCGGTCGCGGCGCTCGCCGACGGCGCGGTGACGATCGACGGCGACGCGCACGCTCGCAACCGCCCGATGCGCACGACGATCGACGCCCTCCGCGCCCTCGGTGTCGGCGTCGAGGACGGGGGGCGCGGATCGCTGCCCTTCACGATCAACGGCAACGGGATGGTCGAAGGCGGCGAGCTCACGATCGACGCATCGGCCTCGAGCCAGTTCGTCTCGGGGCTGCTCCTCGCCGCTCCCCGATTCCGCGACGGCCTGGCGCTGCGTCACGCTGGCGAGCGGCTGCCGAGCCTGCCGCACATCGAGATGACGATCGCCACCCTCGCGCGTCGAGGGGTGACGGTGACTCGCCCCGAGCCCGCGACCTGGGTCGTAGAACCCGGCCCAATCGCCGGGGCCGTCGTGCCCATCGAGCCCGACCTGTCGAACGCGGGACCGTTCCTCGCCGCGGCGCTGCTGGCCGGGGGCCGGGTTACCATCACCGGCTGGCCTGCCGCGACCACTCAGGTGGGCGACCTGTTCGCGACACTCCTCCCCCGGTTCGGGGCGACGGTGACCCGCGGTCCCGAGGGGCTCACCGTCGACGGGGGCGCGGGATTCCGCGGCGGAAGCACCTGGACGGGTATCGACCTCGACCTCACCGAGGGCGGCGAACTCGCCCCGACCTTCGCGGCCCTCGCCGCGCTCGCCACTACGGCATCCCGCATCACCGGTATCGGCCATCTGCGGGGCCACGAGACCGACCGCCTCGCGGCTCTCGTTGCCGAGATCACGGGCCTCGGCGGTCGGGTGACCGAACTCGACGACGGCCTCGCCTTCGAGCCTGCCCTGCTGCACGGCGCACCCTGGCGGGCGTACGCCGACCACCGGATGGCGACGACCGGCGCGCTCCTCGGACTCGTCGTGCCCGGAATCGTCGTCGACAACATCGCGACGACCGCGAAGACCCTCCCCGAGTTCCCCGCCCTATGGGAGCAGATCCGCTCGTGAGCTGGTTGCCGCCGGACGACGACGACGAAGGCTTCGAAGCCTGGGGCGAGTCGGACGTGCGCGTGCGGCCCAACCCGAAGGGCAACAAGCCACGCACCAAGACCCGGCCCGAGCACGTCGACGCGATCGACGCGCGGGTGCTCTCTGTCGACCGCGGCCGCTACACGGTGCTCGCCGACGAAGATGGCGCCGACGAGAGGGTTCTCACCGTCGCTCGGGCCCGCGAGTTGCGCAAACAGGCGATCGTCACGGGCGACCGCGTGGATGTCGTGGGCGACACGAGCGGCGACGAGGGCTCACTGGGGCGCATCGTGCGCATCCAACCTCGCACGACGCTGCTGCGCCGCAGCGCCGACGACACCGACGAGATCGAGCGGATCATCGTCGCCAACGCCGACCAGTTGCTCATCGTCGTCGCGGCGGCAGACCCCGAACCGCGCCCCCGCCTCGTCGATCGCTACCTGGTCGCTGCCTACGACGCCGGGATCGCCCCGATCATGGTGATCACGAAGACCGACCTCGCCGACCCCGAACCGTTCCTGCGCAACTTCGAGGCCCTCGATATCCCGATCGTCCGGTCGGCGCAAGATGCCTGGCCGCTCGCCGAACTCACCCCGCTGCTCGACGGACACACGACCGTCGCCGTTGGTCACTCGGGGGTTGGAAAGTCGACCCTCGTCAATGCTCTCGTGCCGGGCACCGATCGGGCAGTCGGCATCGTCAACGCCGTCACTGGACGCGGTCGCCACACCTCGTCGTCGACGGTGTCGCTGCGCGTTCCTACGGGCGGCTGGATCATCGACACCCCGGGCGTGCGCTCCTTCGGGCTCGGCCACGTCGACACCGCCAACATCCTGCGGTCGTTCGCCGACCTTGCCGTCGTCGCAGCCGAGTGCCCTCGCGGCTGCACCCACTTGCCCGACGCACCCGACTGCGAGCTCAATGAGGCCGTCGCCGCCGACACCCTGCCCGCCCAGCGGGTCGACTCTCTGCAGCGTTTGCTGACCACCCTGACGATCCGGCCGGGCGGCTCGGTCGTCGAGTAGTCGCGCAGCGACGTGTCGAGACGCAGGTAGCGTGGATCAGTGACCTTCACCCTCTCCGACGACCTTGCGGTCGCCCTCGTCCTCGCCGCCGAAGCCGACCTCGTCGCACTCGACCGCTACCGGGCGCAAGACCTCGACGTGCAGCTCAAGCCCGACCGTTCCCAGGTGACGGATGCTGACACCCGCGTCGAGCAGATCATCCGCGAACACCTCGCGGCCGCGCGCCCCGACGACTCGATCCTCGGCGAGGAGTTCGGCACGGAAGGTTCATCGAACCGGCAATGGATCATCGACCCGATCGACGGCACCAGCAACTTCGTGCGCGGGGTGCCCATTTGGGGCGCCCTGATCTCGCTCGTCATCGACGGCGTGCCCGAGGTCGGCGTCGTCAGCGCACCCGCCCTCGGACGCCGCTGGTGGGCGGCCACCGGCCACGGCGCCTGGTTGCAGCAGGAGGGCGGCGAACCGCGCCGACTGCAGGTCAGCGGAATCACCGAGTTCGCCGACGCGACCCTGTCGTACAACAGCATCAAGCACTGGGATCAGTACGGCCGACTCGACCAGCTGATCGCGCTGAGTCGCGAAGTCGGCCGGGCTCGCGCGTTCGGTGACCTCTGGTCGTACATGCTGCTCGCCGAAGGCGCGATCGACATCGCCGGCGAGTTCGACGTCAAGCCGTGGGACATCGCGGCGCTCGTTCCCATCGTGCGCGAAGCCGGCGGGCGGGTGACGGATGTCGACGGCACCGACGCTCTCGACACCCTCTCGGTGATCGCCACCAACGGCCTCCTGCACGACGGTGTGCTGGAGCGTTTGAGACCCTCTTAGTCGCTAGGATCGGGCGCGTGAACGCCTCCCTTAAGCGCGCCGTGAGCGCCATTGTCCTCACCGTCGCCGCCATCTCTCTGGCTGGCTGCAGCCTCCTGGAATCGGTCGTCACCGGTGTCCCGGAAGGCGAGCAGGATGTCTTCACCCTCAAGGTGGGCGACTGCTTCAACATCCCGGACGAGAATGCGACCGAGGTCGGTTCGCTGCCCGTCGTCGACTGCGCCGAACCGCATGACCAAGAGGCCTTCGCCGCAACCGACATGGAAGGCGACGTGTTCCCGGGCGATGCGGCCGTCACCGAAGCGCTCAACACCTTCTGTAGCGGAGACGTGTACACCCAGTTCATCGGGATTCCCTACCAGGACTCGATCTACTACACGAGCGGACTCACCCCGACAGCCGGCAGCTGGGAGACCGGCGACCGCGAACTGCTGTGCACCGTTCTCGCCGAAGAAGGCAAGACCACCGGCTCGCTCGCCGGCATCAACCAGTAGCCGCAAGACCCACGAGGTCGGCTACCCGGCGGCGACGAAGGTCTGCCGCTGGGAGCCGAGCCCGTCGATCGCCACCTCGACGATGTCGCCGGGGGCGAGGAATCGCGGCGGCGAGAAGCCCAGACCGACTCCTGGCGGCGTGCCGGTGAGCACGAGGTCGCCGGGTTCGAGGGTCAGGAACTGGCTGAGGTAGCGCACCAGATACAGCGGGCCGAAAATCATCGTCGCGGTTGAGCCGTCCTGCCGAGCCTCCCCGTTGACGACGCTCGTCATGCGGAGGTCGCGGATGTCGGCGAACTCGTCGGGCGTCGCGAGCCAGGGCCCGACGGGGGCGAACGTCGGCGCCGACTTGCCCTTCATGAACTGTCCGGACCGCTCCTGCTGGAATTCGCGCTCGCTCACATCGTTTGCCAGCACGTAGCCGGCGATCGCAGTGGCGGCCTCATCCTCGCTCTCGAGGTACATCGAGCGGCGGCCGATCACGATGCCGAGCTCGACCTCGTAGTCACACTTGCGGGACTCGCGCGGGACCAGCACATCATCGTTCGGCCCGGTCAGTGAGTTCGGCGACTTGCTGAAGATGAGCGGCTCCGGCGGCACGGGCAACCCGAGCTCGCGGGCGTGGTCGGCGAAGTTCATCCCGATGCCGACGATCTGGTGCGGCCGGGCAATCGGCGCTCCGATCCGCTCCCCGGCGAACCGCTCGACCCGGCCGGCGGCGATGCGCGCCTCGACCTCCGGCCTTAAGGCCGCGATGCCCGGGCCCCCGAAGAACGCCTCGTCGAAATCCGGGGTTACGTCGGACACGTCGATGTACGTCCGAGCGTCGACCCGCACGACCGGGCGCTCGGCGCCGCGTTCGCCGATTCGCATCAACTTCATGGAGTACTTCCGGTGAGCTCGGCGGCGTCGGCTCGCTCAAGCATCGCTCCGAGCTCCGCAAGGAACCGCGATCCCTGAGCACCATCGACGACGCGGTGGTCGAACGAGAGGCTGAGCGTCATCACCCGGCGCAGCGCGATGCCGCCCTCGAACTCCCACGGCCGACGCTGCGCGGCGCCCAAAGCGAGGATGCCGGCTTCGCCGGGGTTCAGGATGGGCGTTCCCGCTTCGACCCCGAATACGCCGATGTTGGTGATCGTGAACGTGCCGCCGGTGAGCCGCTCTGGACTCGCCTTGCCCGCCCGTGCCTCGGCGGTCAGCTCCGCCAGTGCGACGGCAAGTTCGGTCAGATCGAGGGTGGCGGCGTCCTTGACGTTGGGGACGACCAGCCCGCGTTCGGTGGCGGCGGCGATGCCTAAGTTGACGTAGCCGTAGTGCACGATCTCTTGGGTCGACTGCTCCCAGCGGGAGTTGAGCTCGGGGTGCCCGGCGAGCGTAAGACACACGGCGCGCGACACGATCGCGAGGAGCGAGATCTTGACACCGTCCGACGGGTCGGTCAACCGGTTCGCGAGCTCGAGCGCGGCGGTCGCGTCGATCGTGTGAAAGACCGTGACATGCGGAGCGGTGAAGGCGCTCGCGACCATCGCCGCGGCCGTGTGCTTGCGCACGCCACGGACCGGGATGCGCGTGACCGGTCCGGCGTCGGCGATGCGACTCGCGACGGCCGACAGGTCATCGCGAGTGATGAGCCCGCCGGGGCCGGTACCGGAGACGGACGCGAGGTCGATGCCGAGCTGGCGTGCCAGGTGACGCACGGGCGGCGTCGAACGAGGCCGCTCCTTCTGCGAACGACCGCTGGGCACGGGCGACACGACCTCGAGGGGAGGCAGCGCTCGGCGAGCTCGACGCACCGGACGCCCGTCGTGCTCGGGCCGGGCCCCGTAGCCGACGAGATTCGGCTCGGGAGCGTCACCCTCGACGACCGCTTCGGCAGTGCCGCCGACCGGGGTCACCGCGAAGGTCACGAGCGGGTCGCCGACGTTCACCGTTTCTCCGGCATGGGCATGCAGTGCCGCGACAATTCCGGCATACGGCGACGGAAGTTCGACGAGAGCCTTCGCCGTCTCGACCTCGGCGATGATCTGGTTGAGTTCGACCGCGTCGCCCTCCGCGATGCGCCAGGCGACGATGTCGGATTCGGTCAGCCCCTCGCCGAGGTCGGGCAGGCGGAACTCGCGCAGACTCATGCGCGGTCCACCCGGGCAGGCACCCGCCCGAGCACGCGATCGACACCGTCGAGGATGCGGTCGAGATCAGGCACGTGGTGCTTCTCAAGCCGCGCCGGCGGGTACACGATGTCGTGACCGGTGACCCGCACCGGGGCGGCCTCAAGGTGGTTGAAACAGCGTTCGGTGATCGTCGCCGCGATCTCGGCGCCAAGACCTACGGTCTGCGGCGCTTCGTGCGCGACGACGAGTCGGCCGGTGCGACGCACGGACGTCTCGATGAGGGGAAAGTCGATCGGCGACAGCGACCTCAGGTCGATGACCTCGATCGACACCCCCTCGTCGGCCGCGACGATCGCGGCATCGAGTGCCGTCGGCACAAGCGACCCGAAGGTCACGAGAGTCACCTGGTCGCCGGCACGCGCGACCCGAGCGGCCCCCAGTGGCATGTCGCTCGTCTCCTCGTCGACCTCACCCTTGACGTGGTATCGACGCTTGGGTTCGAAGAAGATCACCGGGTCGTCGCAAGCGATCGCCTGGCGCAGCATCGTGTGCGCATCCTGCGGGGTCGCGGCGGTGACCACCCGGATGCCGGGCGTGTGCACGAAGAGGGCCTCGGGGGAGTCGGAGTGGTGCTCGGCCGAACCGATCCCGCCACCGACCGGAATCCGGATCGTGAGCGGCAACGTCACCGCGCCGCGCGTGCGGGAGTGCATGCGAGCGAGCTGGGAGACGATCTGGTCGAAGGCCGGGTAGACGAAGCCGTCGAACTGGATCTCG
>NZ_JANMSQ010000210.1:0-5336 GCF_031389465.1 Pseudolysinimonas sp. | reverse complement strand
TCACGGCGAGGGCGCGGGTGAGTCGCTCGGCGCGCGTCGGAACGGGCAGCTCGACCGTTCGACCGTCGCGGTGCAGCCAGACGACGTGTCCGCCGGGTACCCGCTCGACAGCGACGAGAGCGTCAACCGCGAGGCCAGCATCCAGGGCAACCTCGCGGATGCTTCCGCCCACCTCGATCCCGTAGGTTGCGGGTCGGGCCGCCCCGCCGACCCGCCAGCCGTCGCGCAGGCCCCAAGGCCCCGGGGCGACGGGTCGGGCCCGATGCACGGCGAGTGCGGCAGTGGCGAGGTCGGCCTCGGTCGGCTCCGGGGCGGCGGGAACGCCGAGCCGGTCGATGAGGCCGGTGTCGAGCCGCCCGGCTTGAACCTCGGCAGCCGCGAGCAGGTCGCGCAGGTAGCCGATGTTGGTCTCGACGCCGAGCACCGCAAACCCGCGCAGCAGGCCGTCGAGTCGGGCGAGCGCCTCGGCGCGATCTGCACCGTGGGCGATGGCCTTCGCGAGCATCGGGTCGTAGTCGCCCGACACGACGAGCTCGGGAATGAGCGAACTGTCGATGCGCAGCCCAGCACCGGTCGGTTCGGCGAGGCCGAGCACCGTGCCGGTCGCGGGCAGGAAGCCCCGCGCGGGCGACTCGGCGTAGACCCGCGCTTCGATCGCGTGCCCGGTGACCACGACATCCGATTGCGCGAAGGGAAGCGGCTCGCCCGCCGCGATGCGCAGTTGCAGCTCGACGAGGTCGAGACCCGTCACCATCTCGGTCACCGGGTGTTCGACCTGCAGCCGGGTGTTCATCTCGATGAAGAAGAAGGTGCCGGGGTCGGCGTCACTGACGAGAAACTCGACGGTGCCGGCGCCCACGTAGTCGACGCTGCGGGCGACCTCGCAGGCGGCCTCGCCGATGCGGGCCCGCGTCGTAGCGTCGAGCAGCGGCGACGGCGCCTCTTCGATGACCTTCTGGTGTCGGCGCTGGAGCGAACACTCGCGCTCGCCGAGATGCACCACTGCGCCGTGCCGGTCGGCGAGCACCTGCACCTCGATGTGCCGCGGGGTCGCGATCAGCCGCTCAAGCAGCAGGGTGTCGTCGCCGAATGACGCGGCGGCGATGCGGCGGGCCGAGGCGAGCGCCGCGGGCAGCTCCTCGGCCGCGCCGACCACCTGCATCCCCTTGCCGCCACCGCCAGCCGAGGGCTTGATGAGCAGCGGGTAGCCGACGTCGGCGGCCGCGGCCGTGAGGGCGGCATCGTCGAGCCCCGACCCCGAGCTGCCGGGTACGACCGGTACACCGCGCGCGGCGACGAGGGCTTTCGCGGCGATCTTGTCGCCCATCGCCTCGATTGCGGCCGGTGGTGGCCCGACGAAGACGATGCCCGCTGCAGTGCAGGCCCGCGCGAACTCCGCGTTCTCGGAGAGGAACCCGTAGCCCGGGTGGATCGCATCGGCACCGACCCGCGCGGCCGCATCCAGAATCGCCTCGATCGAGAGGTAACTCATCGTCGCGGCGGCGGGGCCGATCCGCATGGCGACGTCGGCGAGTGCCACATGCTTCGCGCCCGCATCGGCGTCGCTGTAGACGGCGGCCGAGCGGACGCCGAGACGCTGCAGCGTGGCGATGACGCGGCAGGCGATCTCGCCCCGGTTCGCGACGAGGACCGTGCCGAAGAGCGGAGGGGCAAGCGGCTGGGAAGGCATGGCGCTCACATCCGGAACATGCTGGAGCGCCGCTCGGGTAGCGGTGTGCGCGAGCAGACGTCGAGGGCGAGACCGAGCACGCGGCGCGTGTCGACGGGGTCGAGGATGCCGTCATCCCACAGCCGCGCGGTGGTGTAGTAGGGGCTGCCTGCGCGCTCGTAGTCGTCGCGGATGGGCGCCCGGAACGCCACCTCGTCATCAGCTGACCACGCCTCGCCGCGCGACTCGATCTGGTCGCGCTTGACGGTCGCGAGTACCGAGGCGGCCTGCTCGCCGCCCATCACCGAGATGCGGCTCGCGGGCCACGACCAGAGAAAGCGGGGCGAGTACGCGCGCCCGCACATCGCGTAGTTGGCGGCCCCGAACGACCCGCCGATGATGACGGTGAGCTTCGGCACGCGGGCGGTCGAGACGGCGGTGACCATCTTCGCGCCGTCCTTCGCGATGCCTCCAGCTTCGGCGTCGGTGCCGACCATGAATCCCGCGGTGTTCTGCAGGAACAGCAGCGGGATGCCGCGCTGATCGCAGAGTTCGACGAAGTGCGCGCCCTTCAGGGCCGACGCGCTGAACATGACGCCGTTGTTGCCGACAATCCCCACCGGATGCCCGAGGATGTGGGCGAACCCGGTCACCAGGGTCTCGCCGTACTCCTTCTTGAACTCGTGGAACGCGCTGCCGTCGACGAGCCGAGCGATGACCTCGCGCGCGTCGTACGGGACGTGCGGGTCGACCGGAACGACCCCGTACAGCTCGTCGGGGTCGGCCACGGGATCCAGGACTTCGAGCACCTCCCACACCGGTGGGGGCGTCGGGGGAAAGGTCGCGACGATGCCGCGCACGATCTCGAGGGCGTGCTCGTCGTTCTCGGCGAGGTGGTCGGTGACCCCCGAGCGCCTCGCGTGCAGGTCGCCGCCGCCGAGCTCTTCGGCGCTGACGATCTCACCGATCGCGGCCTTCACGAGGGGCGGACCGCCGAGGAAGATCGTGCCCTGGTTGCGCACGATGACGGTCTCGTCGCTCATCGCCGGCATGTAGGCGCCGCCCGCGGTACACGAGCCCAGCACTGCGGCGATCTGCGGGATGCCGTCGGCCGCGAGCCGCGCCTGGTTGAAGAAGATGCGTCCGAAATGGTCGCGGTCGGGGAACACCTCATCCTGCATCGGCAGGAACGCCCCGCCCGAGTCGACGAGATAGATGCACGGCAACCGGTTCTCGAGGGCGATCTCCTGGGCGCGCAGGTGCTTCTTGACCGTCACCGGCAGGTAGGTGCCGCCCTTCACGGTCGCGTCGTTGCAGACGACGATCACCTGGCGGCCCGAGACGATCCCGATGCCCGCGATGACCCCGGCTCCGGGCGTCGGGCCGTCGTAGAGCTCGTGTGCGGCCAGCGGCGCGATCTCGAGGAACGGGCTGCCCTCATCCAGCAGTCGCTCGACTCGGTCGCGGGGCAACAGCTTGCCGCGTGCGACGTGCTTGGCGCGCACCGCCTCGGTTCCGCCCTCGGCCGCCGTCGCGAGGGTCGCCCGCAGCTCGGCGGCGAGCGCCCGCTGCGCGGCGTCGTTCTCGCGGGATGCCGGTGCCGACGGGTCGTGCGCACTCGTGATGACGCTCATCGCGTTCCTCCCGTCAACAGGGCGAGCCCGGGTTCGGCGAGCAGCGCTCCGACCTCGGCGAGGAACCGCGAGCCCTGCTCGCCGTCGACCAGCCGGTGGTCGAACGACAGGCTGAGGGTGAGTACTTCGCGCAGCGCGATCTCTCCGCGGTACTCCCACGGGCGGCGCACCGCGGCGCCGACAGCGAGGATGCCTGCCTCCCCAGGATTGATGATGGGCGTTCCGGCGTCGATGCCGAAGACCCCGATGTTGGTGATCGTGAAGGTGCCGCCGCGCAGGCGCTCGACGGGGGTGCGGCCGGAGCGCGCGACCGTCTTCAGTTCGGTGAGACGCTCGGCAAGCTCGAGCAGCCCGAGCGCGCCGGCATCCGGGATGTTCGGCACGATGAGCCCCCGCGCGGTCGCCGCCGCGATGCCGAGGTTCACGACGCCGTGCTGCACGATCTCTTGCGCGGCCTCATCCCACGAGCTGTTGAGCGACGGATGCCGGCCGAGCGCCTCGCAGACGGCGTGGGCGACCAGCGCGAGCAAGGTGACGCGGGTGCCTTCGGCGAGCGGGTGCTCGCGCAGCCGGGTCAGCAGATCCATCGTCGGGGTGACGTCGATCGTGAGGAACTCGGTCACGTGCGGGGCGGTGAACGCGCTCGCGACCATCGCCGCAGCAGTGTGCTTGCGCACCCCGGTGATCGGGATGCGCGTGTCGGCGCTCGGGCGGGGAGCGACGGGTCTCGGCGCGGCCGAACTGGCGGCGGCCTCGACGTCTTCGCGGGTCACCAGGCCGTGCTCGCCCGTGCCGGTCACGGACTCGAGATCCACGCCGAGCCGCCGCGCGAGCACCCGCACCGGCGGGGTCGAGGGCTGGCGTTCCGGCCGACGGTCGGCGGCGCCGCGTGCCGGGGTGGTGGGGGTCGTCGCCCGCGCCCGGGACCGCCGCTGCGGGCGCCCGGAATGCTCGGCGGTTGCTCCGTACCCGACCAGATTCGGCGGCGCGGGCTCGTCGACATCCGGCTCCCCCACCTCTGCGGAGTCGGCGAGCTCGAAGGTCACCAGCGGAGCGCCGACGCTCACCGTCTCGCCTTCGCGCGCGTGCAGCGCGGTCACGACTCCCGCACACGGTGCGGGCAGCTCGACGAGCGCCTTCGCGGTCTCGACCTCCGCGATGATCTGGTTGAGTTCGACGTGGTCGCCCTCGGCGATGCGCCACGCGACGATGTCTGACTCGGTCAGCCCCTCGCCGAGGTCCGGCAGCCGGAACTCGCGGCTCGTCACGACCCGACCTCCGCGCCGGTGCGGCCGAGTACGCGCTCGACGGCGTGCAGGATGCGGTCGAGGTCGGGCACGTGATGCCGTTCGAGTTTCGCCGGCGGGTACGGGATGTCGTGGCCGGTCACCCGCACCGGAGCTGACTCCAGATAGTTGAAGCAGCGCTCGGTGATGGCCGCGGCGATCTCGGCGCCCAACCCGCCGCTGCGCGCGGCCTCGTGCACGATGACGAGCCGACCCGTGCGGCGCACCGAGGCGTCGACGGGTTCGAGGTCAAGGGGCGACAGCGACCTCAGGTCGATGACCTCGATCGACACCCCCTCGTCGGCCGCGACGATCGCGGCATCGAGTGCCGTCGGTACGAGCGACCCGAAGGTCACGACGGTGACATCGTCGCCGACGGTGAGCACCCGGGACCGGCCGAACGGGGGTGCCGTCGCGAGGTCGGCATCCTCATCGACCTCGCCCTTCAGGTGATACCGGCGCTTGGGTTCGAAGAAGATCACCGGGTCGTCGCAGGCGATCGCCTGACGCAACATCGTGTGCGCGTCCTGGGGGCTCGCCACCGACACGACCCGCAGTCCGGGCGTGTGCGCGAAGTAGGCCTCGGGGGAGTCGGAGTGGTGCTCAGCCGAACCGATCCCGCCACCGACCGGAATCCGGATCGTGAGCGGCAACGTCACCGCGCCGCGCGTGCGGGAGTGCATGCGAGCGAGCTGGGAGACGATCTGGTCGAAGGCCGGGTAGACGAAGCCGTCGAACTGGATCTCG
>NZ_JANMSQ010000270.1:0-3914 GCF_031389465.1 Pseudolysinimonas sp. | reverse complement strand
TTCTTCCAGAAGATCGAGTGGTTGATGTGACCGCCGAGGTGGAAGGCGAGGTCCTTCTCGAGCTTCGGCACGTTGCCGTAGTCGCCCGACTCGCGTGCTTCGGCGAGCTTCTCGAGCGCGGTGTTCGCACCGGCGACGTACGCCGCGTGGTGCTTGTCGTGATGCAGCTCCATGATCCTGGCGCTGATGTGCGGCTCTAGCGCCGCAAAGTCGTACGGGAGGTCGGGGAGCGTGTAGTCAGCCATGACTTCAGCCTACGCCGGAGACCTAGTCCAGTTCCGGCAGTCCCGCGTCGGTCCCGGGAAGCCCGAGGTCAGAGGCCTTCTTGTCGGCCATCGCGAGCAACCGACGGATGCGGCCGGCGACCGCGTCTTTCGTCATCGGCGGGTCGGCGTGATGACCGAGTTCATCGAGGCTTGCGTCGCGGTGCCCCAGGCGCAGCTCCCCCGCGTAGCGCAAGTGGTCGGGGACCTCGTCACCGAGGATCTCAAGAGCACGCTCGACCCGGGCACACGCGGCCACCGCCGCTTGGGCAGATCGCCGGAGGTTCGCGTCATCGAAGTTGACGAGGCGGTTCGCCGTCGCCCGTACCTCGCGGCGTTGGCGAAGCTCCTCCCAGGCCGTCACGCTCGCACCGGCACCCATCAGCTGCAGCATCGCGCTGATCGCCTCGCCGTCACGCACCACGACGCGGAATGAGCCGCGCACCTCCCGCGCCTTCGCTGAGACTTTGAGACGTCCCGCAGCGCCGACGAGGGCCATCGCCGCCTCGTTGCCCGGGCAGATCACTTCGAGAGCAGCCGAGCGGCCGGGGTCGGTGAGCGACCCCGTAGCCAGAAACGCGCCACGCCAGATCGCCGCGAGTTCTTCGCGAGATCCCGTCGTCAGTCGGTTCGGCAGCCCGCGGACCGGACGGTTGCGCGCGTCGATGAGCCCCGTCTGGCGCGCCAGGGTCTCGGCGCCTTCGATCACGCGAACCAGATAGGTGCTCGTGCGCCGCAGGTTGCTGCCCGAGATGACCGAGACCTCGCTGCGAACCCCATACAGCTCGGCGAGGTCTTTGCGCACCCGTCGAGCGATCTTGGGCGACTCCAGCTCGGCTTCGACCGCGATCCGGCCTCCGATGGTGTGCAAGCCGCTGGAGAACCTCAGAAGTGCCGCAAGCTCGGCCGCGCGAACGGCGGTCTTACCGACGGCGACTCCAGCGAGCTCTTCTTTGACATCGGCGGTCAGTGCCACGCGGTCGTCCTTCGGTCTGTGTTTGGTCGGTCATTCACGACCGAGGTCGCGGTGCTTGACGCTGACCGCGAGGCCCGGGAGCACACTCAGGCGGGCCTTGAGCTCTTCCGCCATCGCCACGGACCGGTGCTTGCCGCCGGTGCATCCCAGAGCGATCGTAGCGTGCCGCTTGTTCTCGCGACCGTAGCCGTCGAGCACAGGGCGGAGGGCATCCACATACCCGTCGATGAACTCGCGGGCTCCGGGCAGCCCGAGGACGTACTCGCTCACCGGGGGGTCCATCCCGGTGAGGGGCTTGAGCTCCGGAACCCAGAACGGATTCGGCAGAAAGCGGCAGTCGGCGACATGATCGGCGTCCGAGGGGATGCCGTACTTGTAGCCGAAACTCAGTACGGTGACCCGCGTGGTCGGCTCGTCGGCGGCCGCGAAGTGCTCTGCGACGAGGGTCGCCAACTGGTGGATGTTGAGCTCGCTCGTGTCGATGACGAGGTCACTCTGCTCGCGCAGCTCGGCGACCCGGGCGCGTTCAGCACTGATGCCGTCGAGGAGCGTGCCGTCACCCTGCAGGGGGTGTGGTCGGCGCACCGACTCGAAGCGTCGCACGAGGGCGGCGTCCGTGGCGTCGAGGAACAGCATCCGGGTGTCGTCGGTGCCGCGCAGCGACTCGAGTTCGTGTTGCACATCGGCGAAGAGTCGACCGCCACGGATGTCGACGATCGCCGCGACCCGCGGGATGGTCTCCCCGGTGTGCCGGGAGAGTTCGACCAGGGGGCGCAGCATCTGCGGGGGCAGATTGTCGACGACATACCAGCCGAGATCTTCGAGCGCGTTGCCGACGGTCGAGCGTCCGGCTCCCGACATCCCCGTGACGAGCAGGAGCTCTCTACGTGGTGCGCTCGCTGTAGCCCGCGATTCCGCCACGGTCACTGCCCTTCGGTGTCTCCGCTCAGCCTACCGACGATCGCGGCCGCCAGGGACGGGCCAACCCCTCGCACTTCGGCGATGTCATCGACGGAGGCCGTTCGCAGTTGCGCGACCGACCCGAAGTGGGCGAGCAGAACCTTCACGCGGGCCGGCCCGAGCCCCGGCACCTCGGATAGCACCGACACGATGTCGCTCTTGCGCTTCTGCCGCTGGAACGTGATCGCGAACCGATGCGCCTCATCGCGGATGCGTTGGATGAGGAACAGCGCTTCGCTGTTGCGCGGCAGGATGACCGGGAATGAGTCGCCGGGAAGCCAGACTTCCTCGAGCCGCTTCGCGATGCCAGCGACCGGGATGTCGTCGATCCCCAGTTCGTCGAGCACGGCCGCCGCCGCGTTGACTTGAGGCTCTCCCCCATCGACCAAGATCAGACCGGGTCGGTACGCGAACCTCTTTCGGGGCACTGAATCCTCGGCGGAGGGCTGCGCTTCGTCTTCCGAGAGTCTCGTCAACCGGCGCCGGAGAACTTGCGAGATGGCTCCCAGGTCGTCGGCATACTCCTTGATCGCGAACTTCCGATACGAGTTCTTGATCGGCAGACCGTCCTCGAACACGACCATCGACGCGACGATGTTGGTGCCCCCGAGGTGGGAGACGTCGTAACACTCGATGCGCAGGGGCGCGTCATCCAGGCCGAGTGCCTCCTGGATGTCGGTGAGTGCTTGGGTGCGCGCCACGTAGTCGCCGGATCGTCGCATCTTGTACAACGCGAGCGCTTGTTTCGCGTTCATCGTGGCGGTCTTCAGGATCGCCGCCTTGTCGCCGCGTTGGGCAGCCCGCAGCGCGACCGCGCCCTTGGAGCGTCGGTCGCCGAGCCAGGCCTCGAGAGCGGGGGCGTCATCGGGGAGTTTCGGCACCACGATCTCGCGCGGGGGCTCGTCGCTCTCGTACGCGGTTTGCAGCACAGCCTCGACGAGGTCGCCGACGGTGACATCGATTTCGGTGTCGACGACCCAGCTGCGGGTTCCGGTGATGCGTCCGCCACGCACCATGAACTGCTGCACGGCGGCGGCGAGTTCGTCGTGCTCGATGCCGAAGACATCCGTGTCGCTCGCATCCTCAGGTAGCACGACAGCGCTGCGCTCGAGGACGTTCTCGAGTGCTTGGAGCCGGTCGCGGATCATCGCCGCGCGCTCGTACTCGAATGCGGATGCTGCTGACTTCATCTCGCGTTGCAACAACGTCACCACGCCGCGATCGGGGTGAGCCATGAACGCCACGAAGTCGTCGACGATGCGGCGGTGCTCCTCGATTGAGACCCTCCCCGAACAGGGTCCCCCGCAGCGGCCGATCTGGCCGGGGAAACAGGGCCGACCGGTCGCCATCGCGCGCTTATAGCTCGAGTCGGAGCAGGTGCGGATGGGAAACGCCCGCACCATCAGGTCGATCGTGTCTCGCACCGCCCAGATTTTCGGATACGGCCCGAAGTATCGCGCGCCGGGGATGCGGCGGTTGCGGGTGACCATCACCCGTGGCGCCTCGTCGGCGAGCGTGACGACCAGGTAGGGATAGGTCTTGTCGTCCCGAAACTTGACGTTGAACGGCGGCGCGTATTCCTTGATCCAGGCGTACTCGAGGTCGAGTGCCTCCCGGTCACTGCCGACGACTGTCCACTCCACCCCCGACGCCGTCAGCACCATTGCCCGGGTGCGCTGGTGCAGGTTGCGCATCGGCTGGAAGTAGTTGCTGAG
>NZ_JANMSQ010000263.1:0-5741 GCF_031389465.1 Pseudolysinimonas sp. | reverse complement strand
AGGCCAGCGGCGTGAAGTGGTGTCTGCAGCACCCGGGTTGCGCCCATGTGGTCACAGAGCCGGGCGCGACCGCCCTCGGTGCCGCCCTCCTCCATCGGCAAACCGACCCTGGGAGCGCCCTCAGCTTGTGCGCGCTCGATGCGCTGCAGAAGCGAACGCACCGGCACGACCGCATCGAAGGTGGCTGCCTCGCTCAACGCGAGGGTGCGCAAGCCGAGTACGGTTGCGCTCTCGTCGAGCAGACCGGCCGGCGCGAACACCGAACAGTAGACGGCGAGCACGCCCGAACCTGCAATCAGGCGCACGGAACCCTCCTCGACTCGCGCGGCACGCGACAGGTAGACCTGGAGATCATCGAGGGAGGGAGCATCGGCGAGAGTAAAGGTGCTCATGCGACTCCTAAACTACAACCCGTGAGCGATCCCTTGGCGGGGTTCCTGGCCGCCCTTGACCTGACCGATACCGGAGCGCGCACTCGGGAAGACATTTTCACCGGTCCGAGCCAGTGGATGCCGGGTGGGCGGGTGTTCGGCGGGCAGGTTCTCGCGCAGGCACTCGTCGCCGCGACCCGCACGGTTCCCGAGGAGCGCGTCGTGCATTCGATGCACGGCTACTTCCTGCGACCGGGGGATGTCGAGCAGCCGATCACCTTCTCGGTCGACCGCATCCACGACGGCCGGTCGTTCTCGACCCGCCGCACGCAGTGCTACCAGAGCGGCGAACCGATCCTGTCGATGATCGCGTCGTTCCAGGATCGCGACCCGGGGCTCGAGCACTCCACGCCGATGCCGGAAGGGGTCCCCGATCCGGAGTCGCTGCCGAGCACCGCCGACGTGCTCGGCGGCTCCGATCATCCGGTCGCGAAGTTCTGGTCGACGCAACCCGCATTCGACATCCGCCACGTTCAACAGCCCGTGTACTTTCCCGGGGACGGCGAGCGCTCGCCACGGCAGGCGGTCTGGATGAAGGCGATCGGCAAACTGCCCGACGACCCCAACCTGCACCGTGCGGCTCTCGCCTACGCGAGCGACTACTCGATTCTCGAGCCGATCATGCGGGCTCACGGCGTTTCGTGGGGCACGCCGGGGCTGAAGGCGGCGAGCCTCGACCACGCGATGTGGTGGCACCGCGACGGGCGCGTCGATGAGTGGCTGCTCTACGAACAGGAGTCGCCCGTCGCCCTCGGCGGTCGCGGCCTGTCGTTCGGCCGCATCTTCTCGCGCGATGGGATGTTGCTCGCGACCGTCGCCCAGGAGGGCATGGTGCGCGTTCCGACGGCCTAGGGGCGCTTGGTGAAAGCGACCGGGGGGCCGAGGTGGGATGCCCATGCCTCGCGCTCCCGGTCGGTGATGCGACGCGGTCGACCGGATGCGGCATCCACGAGCACGATCGTCGTCGCCGCCTTCGCGAACAGCGTCTGCGCCCCGTCGCCCTCGGGAGAGTGCACTTCGTAGCAGACGTCGAGGCTCGCCCCACCGAGGCGGCCGATCCAGAGCTGCACGTCGAGCGGCTCCCGCAGGTACGGGATCGGCGCGAGGTACTCCACCTCCTGCCGGGCGACGAGGGTGATCGTATCGGCGTCGCGGGTGTCGGCGATCGGTGCTTCGGCGTCGTTCACCCCCTCGACCCGCAGGTCACCGGCGCCCCAGAACACCGAGATGCGTGACTCTTCCAGGAGCGTCAGCATCGCGGCGTTGTTGACGTGGCCGTAGGCGTCGAGGTCGTTCCAGCGCAGCCGGATCGGAACATGGATGCGGGACATCACTCCACGCTAGCGCGGCGGCGCGATCATCCGACCCGTGAACACCGCCGCCACCGCAACGAGCGGATGCATCAGCATGAGCGCCACCACTCCGACGGTCGTCGTGCCCGGGATAGACCCTGTGACGAGCAACGCGATGTCGGGGATCACCGACAGCCCGACCAGCACCGGCACGACGACCCGAAGCAGGCGGGCCGAACGCGCGACGAACCGGACGACCAGAACCCAGCCGCCGAGCGCCGCGAGAGTTCCAATAATCGCGTACGGCAGGTACGCGGCGGGCTGCAACGGCCCGAAGTCGGGTTCGGCTCCGAGCGCGATGGCGGCGAGCGACACGAGAGTAGTCGCGGTGGCGACGACCACGAGTGCAGCGAGCACGAGAACGGCGGTACGACCCCGCGGGGGGGCCTGAACGGATTGGACGGTCATGAGGGCTCCTTCGAAACGAATCGGATGCACTCGAATCTAGGGACGGCCGCGGCCGCGCGAATCCCCTCCCGGGAGTACCGCGGTTAGTCCCTGCGGCGTATGCGCCGAGCCGCGTCGTGTCAACTTCAGTCGCGCGTCAGGCGGCGGTGGGTCGCGCGGTGCGGGGCGGCGGCTTCGGGACCGAGGCGCTGGATCTTGTTCTCTTCGTACGACTCGAAGTTGCCCTCGAACCAGTACCAGTTGGCCGGATCCTCATCGGTACCCTCGTACGACAGGATGTGCGTCGCGATGCGGTCGAGGAACCACCGATCGTGGGTGATGACCACCGCACAACCGGGGAATTCGAGCAGCGCGTTCTCGAGGCTCGACAGCGTTTCGATGTCGAGGTCGTTGGTGGGCTCGTCGAGCAGCAGCAGGTTGCCGCCCTCTTTGAGGGTGAGCGCGAGGTTGAGGCGGTTGCGCTCGCCACCGGAGAGCACACCCGCCTTCTTCTGCTGATCGGGCCCCTTGAAGCCGAACTTCGACACGTACGCGCGCGACGGCACCTCGGTCTTGCCGATGACGATGATGTCGAGCCCGTCGGAGACGACCTCCCACAACGTCTTGTTCGGGTCGATGTTCGAGCGGGTCTGGTCGACGTAGCTGATCTTGACCGTCTCGCCGATCTTCAGGTCGACCCCGTCGATCGGCTCGAGCCCGACGATCGTCTTGAACAGTGTCGTCTTGCCGACACCGTTCGGACCGATCACTCCGACGATGCCGTTCGGCGGCAGCGTGAACGAGAGCCCGTCGATGAGCACCCGATCGTCGAAGCCCTTCTTCAGGTTCTTCGCCTCGATGACGACCTGGCCGAGACGCGGGCCCGGCGGAATCTGGATCTCGTCGAAATCGAGCTTCTTGGTGCGGTCGGCCTCAGCGGCCATCTCTTCGTAGCGGGCGAGTCGGGCCTTCGACTTCGTCTGACGACCTTTCGCGCTGCTGCGCACCCACTCGAGCTCGTCCTTCAGACGCTTCGCGAGCTTCTGATCCTTCTTGCCCTGGATGTCGAGACGCTCGGCCTTCTTTTCCAGGTACGTCGAGTAGTTGCCTTCGTAGCCGATGAGTCGGCCACGGTCGACTTCGGCGATCCACTCGGCGACGTTGTCGAGGAAGTACCGATCGTGGGTGATCGCGATGACGGCACCGGGGTACGACTTGAGGTGCTGCTCAAGCCAGAGCACACTCTCGGCGTCGAGGTGGTTGGTGGGCTCGTCGAGCAGCAGCAGGTCGGGCTTCTGCAGCAATAACTTGGTGAGCGCGACGCGGCGCTTCTCACCACCGGAGAGCTGCGGGATGCTGGCGTCCCCGGGCGGCGTACGGAGGGCATCCATCGCCTGCTCGAGCTGGGAGTCGAGGTCCCACGCGTCGGCCGTGTCGATGTCTTCCTGCAGGTGACCCATCTCGGCGAGCAACGTGTCGAAGTCGGCATCCGGCTCACCCATCGCGAGCGAGATTTCGTTGAACCGGGCGATCTTGCCCATGATCGGCCCGACACCCTCCTGCACGTTCTCGAGAACGGTCTTCGACTCGTCGAGCACCGGCTCCTGCATGAGGATGCCGACGGTGAAGCCGGAGGTCAGCGTCGCTTCGCCGTTCGACGGGGTGTCGAGCCCGGCCATGATCTTCAGGATCGTCGACTTACCGGCGCCGTTCGGGCCGACCATGCCGATCTTCGCGCCCGGCAGGAACGCCATGGTGACGTCGTCGAGGATGAGTTTTTCGCCGACCGCTTTGCGGGCGCGCACCATCGAGTAGATGTATTCGGCCATGCGCTCCAGCTTAGGAGCGGTCACCACCCGTGCCGGACGACGCTCGCTCGGCTACCAGTCGATGGGGCGGGTGGCGCCGACGAGGCAGCGGCCGGTGCTCAACAGTTCGGCGGTCGTCGAGGCGTAGCCGATGTTGCCGTATTGCCCGATCAGGCAGGTGCCGTTGAGGCGGACGGCGAACTGGATGTTGTCGGCCGCGATGTTGATCGCAGTCGTGTCGGGGGTGACTTCCAGGTCGGACTTCGGGTAGCCGGCCGACACGAGGTTGTCGATGAATGCCCTTCCGTCGAGCGTTCCCCCAGCCTCGATCAGCTCGGTGTTGATGAAGTCGAAGAAGGCATGGTTGTCGGTCGCCGACCCGTCGAGGTCGATCTCTGGGTCGACGGGCGGCGTGGTCTCGTCGAACGTCGAGGTCGGGGTCGGCTTCGGCGCATCGACGCACCCAGCGAGCGTCAACGTCAGCACGGCGAACGCTGCGACGGCGCCCGCGCGCAGGAGGCTGCTCGGCATTCCGACTCCCCGTTCCGACCCGCCAGCTGCCGCGGGTCGTGACGATTCTACGGCGCGGCGGTGGAGGTAGCCTCGAGACGACGGAGCGGAGGGTCGAGATGGCGATTGACGTGCGGGGCTACAGCTACTTCATCGAGCGTCGCGACGACAAGAAGTGGGTAGCGACCGTCGCCGAGTACCCCGACCTGAGCGGGGTCTCCCGCATTCATAACCGAGCACTCAACGAGCTCTATGCCGCCGTCGAGGCCGAGGTCGTGCGACGCTACCAAGCCGGCTAGCCGATCCCGCGAGCGCCCCAGAAGCAGCCGAACCTGCTGAAGTCCCTCGGCCTCAACTGACGTTTCAGAACGGCACGGGCAGTTCGCTCGGGTGCTTGGCTCGCTGTTCGGCGAGTTCGTCCATCGTCGGCTCCGGCGCATCCGGAACCTCGGGGATCTGTTCCGCCGCTGCGGCGCTCTCGGCAGTGTCGGGTGCTGCCGTTGCCGCGGGAGTGCGGGTGAACACCGAGGTGCCGAACGTGAGGTCGTGGCCGAGGCTGTCGGCATCCACCTCGATGGTCGTGCCGGTCTTCTCGTCGGTGGCCCACTCCCGGATGCGCAACCGGCCGGTGACGATCACCCGCTGACCCTTCAGGATCGAGCCGATCGCGTTGGCGGCGAGCGACCGGAAGGCGGTCACGGTGTACCAGTTGGTGTCGGCATCCACCCACTTCTGTTCCGTGCGGTCGTACTTGCGTTGGGTGGAGGCGAGGCGGAACGAGGTGATCTGCAGCTGCTCGCTCGTGACAATGTGCTTGGGCGGGGTGGCGACGATGCCCGTGAGAGTGATGGTGTCTGACATCCGAGTTCTCCTAATCGTGAAGGTGGACTCGGATGCCGGCACCCACTCGTGCCGTGGAGGGGCGGCCGGCATCCGATCGCCCCACTCTCGCCACCGCACGCAGACACGACGACGCCCGGCACGCGATCTGCGGAACGCGGCCGGGCGTCAGGCCCTGGGAAGGACCCAGGTTGGGAAGGACAGCCTCGCTGCTGCCCGTCGGATGGTGGGTAGCGGATCAGTGTTCGCGGTACTCCGGCCAGTCGGTGCCGGACGCAAGTGTTGCGTGGAGGGCACTCTTCGCGACATCCAGCGTCGGATACTCGCGCTCCTCGGAGCCGTCAAGCATCTTCAGCAGGAAGCCGCCGTCGGTGCGGTGGATGGAGCCGAGGGCTCCGGCCGAACCGAAAGCA
>NZ_JANMSQ010000254.1:0-3369 GCF_031389465.1 Pseudolysinimonas sp. | reverse complement strand
GCTCGACCGGTTCTTTCGGCTGTTCGACAACCACAAGTATCCGTTCATCGATCCAGCCGAGGATCAGCCCGATCTGACCCGGCTGATCGAGACGAAGGCCGACGAACCGTTCATCCTGCACCCGGGCGAGTTCGTGCTCGGGTCGACGTTCGAACTCGTGACCCTGCCCGACGATGTGGCGGCTCGGCTTGAGGGCAAGTCGAGCCTCGGGCGCCTCGGGTTGCTCACGCACTCGACGGCTGGGTTCGTCGATCCCGGGTTCTCGGGTCACGTGACCCTCGAGCTGAGCAACGTCGCGACGCTGCCGATCAAACTCTGGCCCGGGATGAAGATCGGGCAGCTCTGCTTCATCCGCACGTCGTCGCCCGTCGATAACCCGTACGGGTCGGGGCCCTACGGCAACCGGTACCAGGGGCAGCGCGGGCCGACGGCATCCCGGTCGTTCCAGAACTTCCACCGCACCGACGTCACCACCACCGACGCGGGGGCACCGGGGAGCTAGGTTCCGTCCTGCCCCGACACCCGCCGGCCGAGACGGCCGTCGGCGCTGGCGTCGCGGCGAAGGCCAGAAATGGCCTTCGCTTTATGCTCCAGCGCGCCTTGCTGGAGCTGCAACACGAGCCACGGGCTGAACGCGAAAGGGGTCGCGGTCACCGCCTTCATCAGTTCCGAGGGGGCGACCCAGGCCCAGTCGTCGACCTCGTCGGGTTTCGGCATCGGGTCGTCGCGGGCGACGGTGCGGTAGACGGGGCAGATCTCGTTCTCGACCACCCCGCCGGCGTCGACCGCGCGGTAGCGGAAGTCGGGCAGCACAAGGTCGAGCTCCCCCAGAGGCAGCGCCAGTTCGCGCAAACCTCGGCGACGCACGGCATCCTCGATGTTCTCGTCGGGGCCGGGATGCCCGCAGAACGCGTTCGTCCAGACGCCGGGGAATGTCGGCTTCGTGATCGCCCGCCGGGTGACGAGCACCCGGCCCCGCGCGTCAAAGACATGGCACGAGAACGCCAGGTGAAGCGGGGTGTCCTCACCGTGTACCGCGAGCTTGTCGGCGACGCCGATCGACTCGCCCGACTCCGAAAGCAGCACAACTTGCTCGGCGGCGGAAGGCACTGGGGGCTGCGACATGGGGCGAGGTAGTCTGCCGGAATGGATGCGGGACTCGCGACCGCGGCGGCGCGGCAGTCGCAGGTTGACGCCGTTTTGGCGCGTCTGTTCAGCCTAGCCCGCAAGCGCGCGGAGCCTCTGGGCGCCGCCTACGTCGAGCTCTGGGACCGCATCGAGGCGTCGACGAACGGAGGCAAGAGGTTCCGTCCACGCATGGTGTTTGCCGCCTATTCGGCGCTCGGCGGACACGACTTCGACGCGGCTGCCTATGTCGGTGCGGCGTTCGAACTGCTGCACACCTCGCTCTGCCTGCACGACGACGTCATTGACCGCGACTTCACCCGGCGGGGTGTGCCGAACGTCGCAGGCGCCTTCCGCGACCGAGCCCTCGCAGCGGGTGCCGAGCCGGCGACCGCCGAGCATCACGGGGTGAGCGCCGCGGTCATCGCGGGAGACCTGGCCCTGTTCAACGCTTACCGCCTCATCGACCGCAGCGGCGCCGGGGGGACCGTGCGCGCCCGGCTGCTCGAGGTCATGGACGAGGCGCTGTTCGCGAGCGCCGCAGGCGAACTGATCGACATCGATTTCACGCTGCGCCCCGAGCTGCCGCACGTCGACGACATCCTCAGCATGGAACGGCTGAAGACCGCGGTGTATTCGTTCGAAGGTCCGCTGCAGGCGGGCGCGATCCTCGCGGGCGCCTCGGAAGAGACCGTCGCGACCCTCGGCGAGTTCGGTCGGGAGATCGGTATCGCCTACCAGCTCGTCGACGACGTGCTCGGGGTCTTCGGGGCGGAAGAGGAGACCGGTAAGACAACCGTCGGCGACCTGCGAGAGGGCAAGCGCACCGTGCTCGTCGCCTACGCGGCGAGCGCCCCGGGATGGGATGGGTACGCCGACCTGTTCGGCGACCCCGCCCTCACCGAGGCCGACGCCGAGTAGCTGCGCGCCCACCTCGTCGATTCGGGCGCCCGCGGTTTCGCCGAAGGGCTCGCCCGGTACTACGTGAACCGCGCACTCGCCCGGCTGGTGGAGCCGCACATCCCGGCGGCACTCCGTATCGAACTGCATCCGGTCGCCGACGCCGTACTCGGCCGTGCCAAGTGAAGCGCGACCAAGGCGCGGATGGCGGGCCCCGCCTCCCGCTCTACGACGAGGTCGCGGAACGGACCGCGAGCCTCGTCATCCGCCGCTACTCCACGTCGTTCGGGATGGCGTCGAAGCTTCTCGGCGTCGGCATCCGTCAGTCGGTGGAGAACATCTACGCCCTCGTGCGGGTCGCCGACGAGATCGTCGACGGCGGAGCCGAGGAGGCGGGGCTCAACCGACGGCAGGCTGGTCGACTGCTCGACGCCTACGAAGCCGAGACGGAGCGCGCTCTCGAGGAGGGCTACAGCGCCGACCTCGTCGTGCACGCCTTCGCTCGTACTGCCCGGGCCGCGGGGTTCGGCGCGGAGCTGACCAAGCCGTTTTTCGCCTCGATGCGCGCCGACCTGCACGAGACCGAGCACGACGCCGAAAGTTTCGCCGCCTACGTCTACGGGTCGGCCGAGGTTGTCGGGCTGATGTGCCTGCGCGTGTTCGTGCAGGATGCGCCGCACCCGTACCCCGCCGACGAACTCGAAACCCTGGAGTCGGGCGCCCGTGCGCTCGGTGCGGCCTTCCAGAAGGTGAACTTTCTGCGCGACCTCGCCGCGGATCACGACAAGCTGGGACGCAGCTACTTTCCCGGTGTCGATGTGACCCGGCTGACCGAAGACGAGAAGAACACCGTGCTCGACGACATCGACGCCGACCTCGCCCGCGCCGCGGCGACGCTTCCCCTGCTGCCGCGCAGCTCCCGCCGGGCGGTCGCTCTCGCTCAACGGTTGTTCGCCGAACTCTCCAGCCGCCTGCGGCGCACGTCTGCCGAGGTGCTCATCCGCACCCGAGTGCGCGTGCCCGACCCGGTCAAGCTGCGCATCGCGCTCGGTGCCGCAACGCTCAGTGGTCGACATAGCGGGGCACGGTCGTGAGCCGCATCATCATCATCGGCGGTGGGATCGGCGGACTCGCCTCCGCCGCGCTGCTCGCCCGCGAGGGTCACGACGTCGTGCTGCTCGAACAGCACCCGGAGTTCGGGGGCCGCGCCGGCTCGTGGGAGCGCGACGGCTTCCGTTTCGACACCGGCCCGTCGTGGTACCTCATGCCCGAAGTGTTCGACCACTTCTACAAACTGCTCGGCACGAGCGCCGACGCAGAACTGCACCTCGTACAGCTCGACCC
>NZ_JANMSQ010000236.1:0-6275 GCF_031389465.1 Pseudolysinimonas sp. | reverse complement strand
TCATCACCGAGGCGGGCTTCGGGGCCGACATCGGCGCCGAGAAGTTCTTCAACATCAAGTGCCGGGCCTCCGGGCTGACACCCGATGCTGCGGTCATCGTCGCGACGGTGCGTGACCTGAAAACCCACTCGGGCAAGTACCGGGTCGTCGCCGGCCGACCGCTGCCCCCCGAGATGCTCGCCGAGAATCCCGACGACGTGCATGCCGGGGCAGCGAACCTGCGCCAACAGATCGCTAACGTCCGACGACACGGAGTCACGCCGGTCATTGCGGTCAGCGCGTTTCCTACCGACCATGCGAGTGAGCATCGGGCGATCATGGCTGTCGCGGCCGAGGAAGGCGTGCGCGCCACCATCACCCACCACTTCACCGAAGGCGGCAGAGGTGCGGCCGAGCTCGCCGAAGCGGTTGCTGAGGCGTGCGCTGAACCGTCGGGCTACCACCGCCTCTACCCCGACGAACTCCCCCTGGCCGACAAGATCGAGCTGATCGCGCGGGAGATGTACGGCGCCGACGGCGTGGACATCTCGCCGCTGGCGGCTCGGCAACTCGAGAAGTTCGAGCGGGCAGGCTACGGCAGCCTGCCGGTATGTATCGCCAAGACCCACCTGTCGCTGTCGAGCGACCCGAGCATCAAGGGTGCTCCTAGCGGCTGGCGACTGCCGGTGCGTGAGGTGCGGGCGTCGATCGGGGCCGGGTTCATCTACCCCATCTGCGGCGACATGCGCACGATGCCCGGACTCTCGTCCTCGCCTGCGGCCGAAATCATCGATATCGACGAAAGCGGCGAGATCGTCGGCTTGTCCTGATCGGCGGCTGGTCGCTAGTCCTTCTTCGACCCCGCGGACTTGGCGTTAGACTCGTACGAGGTGTTCGTCGATTCGAAGAAGTTCACCAACTGCAGGGTGTCGTTCGCCGTCGCCATCCACTTCGCGGGGTTGGTGACGTTGTACTCGGTGTCGAACCCGAGTTCCTCGAGACGGCGGTCGGCCAGGTACTTCACGTATTGGTTGATGTAGTTCGCGTTGAGCCCCAGGATGCCGTTGGGCAGGAGGTCACGGTTGTACTCCTCCTCCATTTCGACTGCGTCGAGGATCATTTGCCGAATCTCGGCGGCGAATTCCGGCGTCTGCAGGTCGGGATTCTCGTCGAGCACCGTGAGGATCAAGTTGATGCCGAACTTCAGGTGAAGCGACTCGTCGCGCACGACCCAGTCCATCAGGGAGCCGAAGTTGCGCAGCAGATTCCGCTGCCGGAACGACAGCGCCACCATGAAGCCCGAATAGAACCAGATGCCTTCGAGGATGATGTTGTAGGCGACGAGGTTGCGGATGAAGTCCTGCTTGCCCTCCGTCGTCGTGATGTCGAGTGTCTGCTCGGTCATCCGCTTGATGAACGAGACCTCGAACTCCTCCTTGCGGGCCATCGACGGCACGTCGACGTGGGAGTTGTAGGCCTCGTTGCGGTCGATCGGGAAGGTTTCGAGCACGTACTCGAACGACATGCAGTGGTTCGCCTCCTCCCACATCTGCTTCGCGAGGTAGAGGTGCGCCTCGGGAGCGTTGATGTAGGGGTAGACGCCGAACGCGAGCGCCTTGTTGACGAGCAACTCGTTGGGGTTGAAGTACGACATGAGGAACGTGATCGCGTGACGTTCCTCATCCGTCATCTTCTTGAAGTCGGCGATGTCTTCGCCCAACTGGATCTCGTTGGGGAACCAGGTGTTCGCGACCGCCTGGTCGTAGAGATCCATCGCCCACTGGTAGGTGACCGGCTTGAGGAGGAGTCCCTCTTTGATGCCGGTGCCGAGGATTCCCATTACTGACAGCTTTCACATTGGAGGTCGTCCATCGGATCGACCGGAACCGAGTATTCGCCGATGTTGACCGCGGCGTAGGAGTCGAACGGCCCGGTCACTTGAGCCCACCAAAACCACGACGCGCGGGCGCCGCTGCTGCCGTGACACCCTCGATGGGGGTTTCGGACTTCTGCTCGATCTCTTCGGTCTTGTTGACCTTGACCGTCGACTGCTCGGCGGTGTGCCGCGGCTTCATGTGCAGATAGTAGGTCGTCTTCACTCCGCGCTCCCAGGCCGCGTAGTAGATGTCCATCATGTCGCCGAGGTCACGTGTCTCGAGGTACATGTTGCGGCTGATCGACTGGTCGATCCACTTCTGCGCACGCGCCGCGACCTCGAGGAACGAGTACGGCGAGAGCTGGAACGACGTCTTGTAGACAGCCTTCAGGTCGTCGGGGATCGCGTCGAGGCTCTGGATGTCGCCCTGCGACCGCAGGATCTGCTCACGCACCGACTCCCACAGCCCGCGCTCCTGAAGTGCCTCGACGAGGTTGCGGTTCACCTCGAGGAACTTGCCGTTGCTCGTCGCGCGGCTGAATATCTGCGAGAACTGCGGGTCGAGACCCGGAGTCGTGCCGGCAACCAGACCGATGGATGCCGTCGGCGCGATCGCCATCAGGGTCGCGTTGCGCATCCCGCCCGTGACCTTCGCGCGCAGGGCGTCCCAGTCGAGGCGGGTGGTGCGGTTCACCTTGATGTCGATGCCACGATCTTTCTCGGTCAACGCGATCGAGTCGAACGGCACGAGGCCCTGCGACCAGCGGGAGCCCTCGAAGTTGTTGTACGACCCGCGCTCCCGGGCGAGGTCGGCCGACTCGTCGATGGCCGCGTAGGAGACGTGCTCCATGATTTCGTCCATCAGGTCGTAGGCCGCTTCGGACTCGTACGAGAAACCGAGCTTCTCGACGACATCCGTGAAGCCCATGACGCCCAGGCCGATCGCCCGGTTCTGCTGGTTGGCGTGGTCGGCCTCGGCGACGCTCGACTCGGTGATGTCGATGAGGTTGTCGAGCTGACGCACGGCGCTGCGAGCGCTCGCCTCGATGAGATCCCAGTCGAAACCGAGCCCTCCATCGGTGTCCGCCTTGAGGTGCGTCGACAGGTTGATCGAGGCCAGGTTGCAGACCGAGATGTTCTCGGCGTCCTGCGGAAGGCAGATCTCGGTGCACAGGTTGGAGAGATGGATCGTGCCCGTGTTGTTGTTGAGGGCACGGTTGTTGATCGTGTCCTTCCAGGTCAGCCAGGGGTGGCTGGTGGTCTGCAGCGAGATCAGGATCGACTTGAACTGTTCGCGAGCACCGATCTTCTTGAACATCCCGAGTTCGCCGGCTTCGGCCATCGCGATGTACTCGGCGTAGCGCTTCGAGAACGCCGCACCATACAGCTCGTTGAGGTCGCTGACCTCGAGCGGGTCGAACAGGTACCAGTCATCGTCGTTCTGCACGCGCTTCATGAACTCGTCACTGATCCACACCGCCGTGTTCGCGGTGCGGGTGCGGCGGTACGGGTCGCCGGAGTTCTGACGCAGGTCGAGGAACTCGGGGAAGTCGAGGTGCCAGTTCTCCATGTAGAAGCACAGGGCGCCGAACTTCTTACCGCCGCGGCTGACCGCACGCAGTACCGAGTCGATCGTGTGCATGAACGGGATCGGGCCGGTCGACGTCGTGTTGTTCGAGCGGATCGGGCTGCCCTGCGCGCGCAGCTTGGTGACCGAGAGGCCGATGCCGCCGGTGCCCTTGGTGAGCCACATGACGTCGCCGACGCTCTTGGCGATGCTCTCCATGTCGTCCTGCATCTCCATGACGAAGCAGTTCGAGAGCTGCGGGAAGGCGGTGCCGGCGTTGACCAGGGTCGAGCCCGCGGCGACGTACTCAAGCTTCGACATCTTGTCGTAGAAGCCGATCGCGACCGAGGTGGGGTCGACCTCGTTGAGAGAGAGGCCCATCGCGATGCGCATCCAGAAGAACTGCGGCACCTCGAGCGGCTCCCCGTTGCGGGCCTTGATGCCGTAGCGGTTGTTGAGGGTGACGACGCCGATGTACTTGAGCAGCTCGTCGCGGCTCGGCTCGAGAGCGGCGGCGAGGCGGTCGAGGTCGTAGAGGTCGGGGAAGCGCGGGTCGAGCAGCTTCTCTTCAACGCCGCGGATGACGCTCGCACGGAAGTACTGGGCGTGCAGCGCCTTCAGCTCGGCAGCCGTCTGGTAGTCACCGAGCACGCTCTTATAGATCGTCTTCAGCAGAAGACGCGCGGCGACGGTGTCGAACTGCGGGTCGTCTTTGACGTTCTGCAAGGCGACCTGAATGACCGCTTCGTCGAGCTGCTGAGTGGTGATGCCGTCGAAGAGGGTGAGCTCGAGTTCCGACGCGATCTGCGTCACCCAGGTGATGTTCTCGTCAAGCCCCAAGCTCGCGTGTTCGATCGCGAGGTTGATCTTGTTCGCGTCGTAGGGCTCGCGCTCTCCGCTGCGCTTGACGACCGTGATGCTCACTTGTGCTCCTCCTGTGCCCTTTCGGGCACGTCCCCGTGGTGCGACCTCGTGAGTCGCTGAAATCTTCGGATATGACCACTTCCCGGCCATGTGACCCCTCCCCCTGGCCGGGAGGTTTGATCACTATATATCCGGGTACTGACAGGAGCATCACCACAACATCTAGTGGGCGTGTCATCCACAGAATGTGGATAAGTCCGCGGACTTTTGCACAGTTTCCACAAGCGCGCTGGAGCATAGAGCGAAGGCCATTTCTGGCCTTCGCCGCGACGCCAGCGCCGACGGCCGTCCCGGTCGTCGGCTGTCAGCCGAGCAAGAGTAATGTGGGTCGGCTGTGAAGAGTTACGCGGAGTTGTTGCGCATCCCGGGGGTCGCCCGGCTCCTCTTCGCGCAACTGGTGGCCCGATTCCCGGGTGGGATGCTCTCGCTCGGGCTCCTGATCCACGTCGAGGCGATCTTCCACTCGTACGGCATCGCCGGGCTCGTACTCGCCTGCCTGAGCGTCGGCCAGGCCGTCGCGGGTCCGCTCACCAGCCGGTGGATGGGGGCTTGGGCGATGCGCCCGGTGCTCATCCTCACGGGCCTCGTCTGCGCCATCGCGCTCGCCGTGCTGGCGTTCGCGCCGCTATCGATCCTCGGATTCATGGCGGTCGCGCTGGTGTGCGGCCTGAGCTATCCGCCCATCCAACCCGCGGTGCGCACGATCTACCCCAAGGTGGTCAACAGTCGCCAGCTCACCCCGTTGTTCGCGCTCGACGCGAGCGCTCAGGAGATCATCTGGGTCGCAGGCCCGGTGCTCGTCACCTTCGTCGCAATGCAGATCTCGACCACCGCAGGCATCCTGATTTCGCTCATCTTCCTTGTCGGGGGCGGCACGTGGTTCGTCTCGAGCCCCGAGGTCGGCCGGGTGCGCATCCCACGGTCGAAACGGCGGTTTGGTGTCGTGCTCACCCGGCCGTCGGTGCTGCTCATCACGATCCTCGGCATCCTGCTGGTGGGCTGTTTTGCCGCGATCGAAGCTGGAGTGGTGTCGATGTTCGACCATGGCAGCTCCGAGTCGGGTTTCGTGCTCGCGATCTTCGCGCTCGCCTCCCTCGCCGGCGGGCTCGCCTTCGGCCACCTGCCGGTTGGCCCGTGGGCGCTCGCTCGACGGATGAGCGTCATCCTGGTCGGCTCGGTGCTCGCGGTATTCGCGTTCGAATTCTGGTCGATTTCGGGCGCCTTGCTGATCGCGGGGCTGTGTGTCGCCCCGGCGCTCGCCGTCATGTTCGCGGCAGTGTCGGCGACGGTCCGCTTCAGCGACACCGCTGAGGCCTACGGATGGGTCGGCACCGGGCAGCTGCTCGGCGCGGCCCTCGGATCGGCCCTCGCCGGCTTTCTCATCGACGCCGCCGGGTCGACCGGCGCGTTCGTGACCGCGGCAGTGTTGGTCGCTGTGGCGGTGCTCATCGCCGCGGTGTTCCACCGCGCGCTTCCCGACCTGCGGGGACGCGACGCGAGCCCGATTCCCGACACTGAGCCCGTGCCCGTGCAGCCGAGCTAGCGATCACCCGCGGGTCTCGGGAGACCGAATGTGATGGCAATGTGATGTCACATTCGTCAGACCTCCGGCCCGGGATGCGAGCAGATCACTGGAAATCCGGGGTTGGGTTCCGACTCTGTTACCAAAACGTTACCTTTTACCCCTTGCCGCCGATGGAATTGTGAAGGCTAACATTCACTCGACGGACTCCCCACGTCCGTTCACTGTCACCAAGAAACCGGCATCGCTGCCGGCCAAGACGAGGAGGTTTTGGCAATGAAGAAGAATCTGATCGGCGGCATCGCCCTAGCGGCGGCGCTTGCGCTCACCGTGTCCGGATGCGCCGGAGGCGCAGGCAACGAAGACGACGGGCTTATTACCGTCGGCTTCGCCCAGACCGGTTCCGA
>NZ_JANMSQ010000230.1:0-3111 GCF_031389465.1 Pseudolysinimonas sp. | reverse complement strand
CCCCGAAGCCGACGAGAACACCCGCGGCGCCGGTACGCATGAGGTGCAGCGCCGCCGTGTACGTGCTCGCGCCACCGACGATCACGGGGACGTCGAGTTCGTAGATGAACTTCTTGAGGTTCAGCGGTTCGACGCTCTTCGACACGTGCTCAGCTGACACCGTCGTGCCACGGATCACGAAGAGGTCAACACCCGCGTCGATGACGGTCTTGTAGTGCTCCTGCGTGAGCTGCGGGCTGAGCGCCGCGGCGACCGGAACCCCGGCAGCACGAATCTCGGCGATGCGTTCCTTCAGCAGGTGCGGCTTGATGGCTTCCGAGTAGATCTCCTGGAGCCGCTTCGTGGCGCCGACCGCCTTCAGGCCGCGGATCTCCTTCAGAACCTTGTCGGCATCCTCATAGCGCGTCCAGACGCCCTCGAGGTCGAGCACCCCGAGGCCACCGAGTTTGCCGATCGCGATCGCGGTCGCGGGACTCACCACCGAATCCATCGGCGCCGCCAGCACCGGGATGTCGAAGGTGAACGCGTCGATCGTCCACGCGACGCTGACATCGTGCGGGTCGCGGGTGCGCCGACTGGGCACGATCGCGATGTCGTCGAACGCGTAGGCCCGCCGCGCGCGCTTGGCCCGCCCGATCTCGATGTCGCTCACCCGTCGAGCCTACCGACCCCGCCCCTCCCGCTTGGCTGGATCTGCGCGCGGTTGGACCCGATTCGAACGGGGTCCAGCCGCGCGCTTCCCCGTCTGGGGACACCCGCGTCGCTCAGCAACGCGATCAACTCGACTGGGTTAGCGAGATGCGACCACAAGATGCGCACGCAGCTTCCCGGAATCGCACGCAAACGATCCTCCCGCTTCTTCTCCCGCCACACGACCTCCGCAGGGTCTCCGCTGTTGTACTCCTGCCGCGTGTACTTCTGCTTCCCGTCGAACTCTCCGAATACCCAGGCCCCGTCGCTCCGGCGCCACCGGAAGTCGACCCGCATCTCACCGATCCGGTCACGTACCACCACCTGGAGTTCTGGCTCCTCGAAACCGAGCTGGTAGATCACCGCGCGAGCGACGGACTCTCCGCCATTCTCGGCCGTGCCGTCAGCGAATGCGACCGACTGCCGAGCGACGACCTGCCCGTACGCACTCGACCGCCGGAGCACCGCCTCGAGCAGCTCGCCGCGGCTCGACCCGGTCCGCAACGCCCAATCGGCTGCCACCACCCCGGCCACGAAGCCCTCAGTGGCCGCGAGATCGACGACGGTGCGCGCCAGCGAAGTGACCGGCAGCCCCTGATGGACCGTGATTGGAGCGTTTCGCGCGCCGACGGAGGTCCGCCGCACGCCCGGTTCTGACTTTCCGCCGCCACGATAAGTCGCGAGGAGGAGCACCTCAGCTGGCCAGGTGTCGTCGAGGACTGGGATGCCCCAGACCGCCGCTGCCGACCGTCCTGCGAGCACGGGATCCTGGACATCCGAGACGACCGCGGCCGCACGGACGATGTGCCGCTCGCGCGAGTTCAGCGTGCGCCACGCCTCGCCGAGACAGTATGCACCGCGACGGATACGGACCAGGTCACCACGACGCACCAGGCGACGGATCGACTCTCTCGTTTGGCCTGAGACCAAAAGCTCCGCGGTCCGAATGAGCATCGCGCTGGGTTCCGAAAACATGCGGCGATGCTGCCCTGTTGAGGGAGCAGATGGATCTTCGAGGCATCGATGGGCGTAAAGCCGCTCGCGCGCCCCATGGGGAGGGATGCCCCGGCTAGACAGAGTCCGGCGCGCTTAGACCCGCCTCGAACAGGGTCCAACCGCGCTCGGCTGGATCTAAGTCGAACCTATCCGGCTTACCCGGTGTAGTTGGGCGCCTCGACGGTCATTTGGATGTCGTGGGGGTGCGACTCTTTGAGGCCGGCGGGGGTGATGCGCACGAACTTGCCGCGGGCCTTCAGCTCGGGGATGGTGCGGGCCCCTACGTAGAACATGCTCTGCCGCAGGCCGCCCATGAGCTGGTACACCGTTGCGGCGAGCGAGCCCCGGTAGGAGACCCGACCCTCGATGCCTTCGGCGATGAGCTGGGCGTCGGAGGGTACGTCGGCCTGGAAGTACCGGTCGCGCGAGTACGAGGTCTTCTTGCCGCGATCGCTCATCGCACCGATCGAGCCCATGCCCCGATAGTTTTTGAACTGCTTGCCATTGACGTAGACCAGGTCGCCCGGGCTTTCGTCGGTACCGGCGAGCAACGAGCCGAGCATGACGGTGTCGGCGCCCGCGACGAGCGCTTTCGCGATGTCGCCCGAATACTGCAGGCCACCGTCGGCGATGACGGGCACCCCGGTTTCGCGGGCAGCGAGCGACGCTTCGTAGACCGCCGTCACCTGCGGCACCCCGACTCCGGCGACGACCCGCGTCGTGCAGATCGAACCTGGTCCGACGCCGACCTTGATCGCGTCGGCTCCGGCGTCGATGAGCGACTGCGCGCCCGACCGGGTCGCAACGTTGCCCCCGATGATGTCGATGGCCGCGAATGCGGTGTCGCGCTTCAGCCGCCCGATGATTTCGAGGACCCCGGCAGAATCACCGTTGGCGGTGTCGACGACGATGACGTCAACACCCGCGTCGCGCAGTGCCCCCGCGCGGTCCCAGGCGTCGCCGAAGAACCCGATGGCGGCGCCGACCCGAAGTCGACCCTCGGAATCCTTGGTCGCGTTCGGGTACTTCTCGCTCTTGTCGAAGTCCTTCACCGTGATGAGCCCCTGGAGGCGGCCCTCGGCATCCACGAGCGGGGGCTTCTCGATCTTGTGTTGCGCGAAGATCGCGACCGCGTCATCCGGGTCGATGCCGACCGGGGCGGTGATGAGCGGAATCTTCGTCATGACGTCGCGCACGAGGGTCGTCGATTTCTCGAACGGCGACACGAAACGCATGTCGCGGTTCGTGATGATGCCGACGAGACGCCCGTCGCCTTCGATGACTGGCAGACCCGAAACTCGGAACTGCCCGCACAGCGCGTCGACTTCATCGGGGGCAACGTTGCGACCCGGTCGGGCGCGCAGTCGCTCATCGACGCCGGAGCCGACGCGATCAAGGTCGGCGTCGGACCAGGTTCGATCTGCA
>NZ_JANMSQ010000225.1:0-9872 GCF_031389465.1 Pseudolysinimonas sp. | reverse complement strand
TGACGGCTTCGGGGATCACCGGGTTGACCTTGCCGGGCATGATCGACGACCCGGGCTGCAGGTCGGGGATCGACAGTTCGGCGAGGCCGGTGTTCGGGCCCGAGCCCATCCAGCGCAGGTCGTTGCAGATCTTGGTGAGTGACACCGCGATCACGCGCAGCGCGCCGGATGCTTCGACGAGCCCGTCGCGCGCGCCCTGAGCCTCGAAGTGGTCGAGCGCCTCGGTGATCGGAAGACCCGAGGTCTCGGCGACGACCTCGATGACGCGCGCCGAGAAACCTTTCGGGGTGTTGATGCCCGTGCCGGTCGCGGTGCCGCCGAGCGGAACTTCGGCGACGCGGGGGAGGGCGGACTGGATGCGCTCGATCCCGAGTCGCACCTGGCGCGCGTAGCCGCCGAACTCCTGGCCGAGGGTGACGGGGGTGGCATCCATGAGGTGGGTGCGCCCCGACTTCACGACGCCCTTCCACAGGTCGGCTTTCGCCTCGAGCGCGATCGCGAGGTGGTCGAGCGCGGGCACGAGGTCGTTCACGAGGGCGCCGGTCACGGCGACGTGCACCGAGGTGGGGAACACGTCGTTGCTCGACTGCGACATGTTGACGTGGTCGTTCGGGTGCACGGGCGCACCGAGCTTCGTCGTCGCGAGGGTCGCCAGCACCTCGTTCATGTTCATGTTCGAGGAGGTGCCGGAACCGGTCTGGTAGGTGTCGACGGGGAACTGGTCGTGGTGCGCGCCGCCGATGATGTCGTCGGCGGCTGCGACGATCGCCTCGGCGATGGCAGTGTCGAGGATGCCGAGCTCGCTGTTGACGACGGCGGCGGCGCGTTTGATGCGAGCGAGGGCGACGATCTGGCCGGCCTCGAGTCCCGAACCGGAGATCGGGAAGTTCTCGACGGCGCGCTGGGTCTGCGCGGAGTAGAGGGCGGACGCGGGTACCCGCACCTCCCCCATCGTGTCGTGCTCGATGCGGAAGCCTGACTCGACGCGGGGGGTCTCGGTGCTCACTGCGACGTGGCCTTTCGTTGATGCGGGCGAGGGGACGGTGGCGTGGTGGCGTATCGAGTCACGACTCGACGTTGCCGAGGACGACATCCGGAACCACGCGGCCCTCACGGAGCCGGTAGTTCGCGCCGACGACTGCCAGCGTACCGGCGGCGATGGCGGCGCCGATGAGTTCGGAGCTCTCCAGCAGCTCCGCGACGGTGTCACGCAGATGCTCGCGGCCGACTTCGAGGATGTCGGGGTCGCCGCCGTCGCGCGGCACCCGCTGCACGGCTGGCCGAATCGGGGCGATGAGGTTCGCGATGTGGGGCGGCAACGGGGTGGCGTCGGGCTTCTCGGCATCGATCGCCGCACGTACCGCGCCGCACTCGTCGTGGCCGAGCACGACGATGAGTGGCACGTCGAGCACCGCGACCGCGTACTCGAGCGAACCGACGACCGAATCGGAGATCACCTGCCCGGCGTTGCGGACGACGAAGAGGTCGCCGAGGCCCTTGTCGAAGATGATCTCGGCCGCGAGCCGAGAGTCGCTGCAGCCGAACAGCGCGGCGTGCGGCGCCTGAAAGCCCGCGAGTTCGGTGCGGCGCTCGACGTCTTGGCGGGGATGCTGCGGCTCACCGGCGACGAAGCGCTCGTTGCCGCGCGCCATCTCGCGCCAGACCTGGGCCGGGGTGCGACGCTTGCTCATTCCAGACCTTCCGCGACGGCGGCAGCGAGCACCGCGAACTCTTCTTCGGACGCCGTGCCGCCGAGCACGATCGTCGAGGCCCCGGATGTCGTCGCCAGGGCGTATTCGATGTTGCCGGGGTCGGCGACATCCCGACGGTCGTAGCTGTTCCAGGTGAGCCCGCCGATGTGTTCGGTGCCGCCAGAGCGGGCGGACCGCACCTGATCGGCGAGCCAGGAGTCGTTGGCGTCGACCCCCTGCACGAGTCCGATGTACTGACCCTCCGGCGTCAGGAAGCCGATCTCCCACCGGGTGACGCCGTCGGCCGGGTTGGCCACGAGTTCGGCGCGGTTGGCGGTCCATTCCGCAGGCAGGTCGGGCACCGCGAGCGGCTCGTCGACGCTCGCCTGCGCGGCTGCGCCGATCTCGCCGAAGTCGACGGTGCGCGGCTCCATCTCGGGGCGCACGACGACGACGACGAGGAACAGCACGATGCCGAGCGAGGCGAGAAGCGCGAGCACGAGGTTGAACGCCGTCTGGTTGGCCCGTCGGGCGGCGCGGCGCTCGGCGACGGTCGGTGCCGCCTCCTGGTCGGGGAGCGTCACGAGGCCCCGTCGGTCGTTGCCGGCTGTGCGGCTGAACTGCGGGCGGCATCCAGGCGCGCCTTGGCGCCGACGAGCCACTCTTCGCACCGCTTCGCGAGGGCCTCGCCCCGCTCCCAGAGGGCGAGCGACTCTTCGAGTGAGGTGCCGCCTTGTTCGAGCTGCGTGACGACCTTCACGAGTTCGTCGCGGGCCTGTTCGTAGCTGAGCTCCGCGATGCTCTCGTCGGGGTCGGACACGGCGTCTACCTTACCGGCGGCCCTCGACGGTCGCCGCGATCTCCCCATCGACGAGCGTCAGGCGCACCCGGTCACCGCCCGCGGCATCCTTGGTGTGGCGCAGTATCGCCCCCGAGTCGAGGCGCGCGATCGCGTAGCCGCGTTCGAGCGTCGCCTGCGGCGAGAGAGCCCGCAGCTGGGCCCGCAGTTCGACGACGCGTTGCCCGGCTCGCTCGAACGCGTAGTCGAGCAGTTCGGACCCGCGGGCAACCCAGCGGGTGAGTTCCTCGGCGCGGTCGCTCACGATACGGTCAGGCTGGGCGAGTGCAGGGCGGGAACGGATGTGCCCGATCCGATCGATCTCGGCGGTCACCGAGCCGGTGACTCGGGCGAGCATCCGGCTGCGGGCCTGGCGCACGCGGGCGAGTTCGTCGGCGATGTCGGGCACGACGCGCTTCGCGGCATCGGTCGGCGTCGAGGCACGCAGGTCGGCGACGTCGTCGAGCAACGGCCGGTCGGCTTCGTGCCCGATCGCGCTGACCACCGGAGTCCGGCACTCGGCGACGGCGCGGATCAGTCGCTCGTCGCTGAACGGCAACAGGTTCTGAAAGTCGCCACCGCCGCGCGCGACGATGATGACATCCACGTCGGGGTCGGTGTCGAGCGCCTTGATCGCCCCCGCGACCTCCGCCCAGGCGCGGTCACCCTGCACCGACGCGTGCCGGATGCGGAACTGAACGGCCGGCCATCGCAACTGGGCGTTGCGCAGGACGTCCTTCTCGGCATCCGAGTCTTTGCCGGTCACCAGTCCGATGCATGTCGGCAGGAACGGGAGCCGCTGCTTGCGGGAGGCATCGAACAGCCCTTCCTCGCTGAGTTTGCGGCGCAGGGCTTCGAGCTTGGCGAGCAGATCGCCGATGCCGACATGACGGATGTCGTAGACCTGCATCGTGAGGGTGCCGCCCTTGGGCCACCACTCCGACTTGACGAGCGCGACGACCCGGTCGCCTTGCCGAAACTCTTCTTTGAGTTTCTGTAGCGTCGTCGACCAGACCCGGAACGACAGGGTGACATCCTGCTCGAGGTCTTTGAGTTTGCCGTATGCGTTGCCGCCGGAAAGCCCCCACTGGGTGACCTCGCCCTCGACCCACACCGTGCCGAGGCGGTCGATGTAGTCCTTCAACTTGCCCGACATCATCGCGACCGGCCACGGCGCCTCGGGAGAGGAGCGCTCGGGGGCAGCGGGTTCGTCGGACGGAGCCACAGATCGAGGCTAGTCGAGGGCCGCGCGAGCACCGGCCTCGCGCGGATACGGACGAATCGGGCGTTGCCGGACAGGTGTGAAGTGAGATCATCCCCACGATGGAGGCACCATGACTCGCGACCCTCTCGACGACGTACTCGACCGATCCGCCCCCGAACTCGAACCGTTCCGGCGTCAGGATCTCGACGCGATGATCGTCGATGCGCGGTCAGAGACTCGCGCGAGCCGTCATCCGCGTGTACTGATCGCCGGAGCCGCCGCCGCCGCCCTCCTCATCACCGGGGTCGGCACCGCAGCCGCGACCGACGGGTTCTCCTGGGCGCCGTGGGCGTTGGATCCGCTCGGCGCGATCCCGTTCACCATGGCGAACGGATTCGACTGTGAGCTCCGGTTTTCGGACTACACGGGTGGTGCCGACCCGGGGTTCGTGGGTGAGGTGAACGGAGTCCTTCGCGACTGGTATGGCACTGCTGACGTCCTCGGCGCGGTCGAGACCTTTGTGCCGGCCGCCCGAGCCAATCCCGACCTGGACGCGCTCGGTCTCCAGCCGGGCGAGACCGTAGAGAGCCTTCCGCCGGGCGAGGCCGAGCATCGGGAATGGGTGCGCGAGTGGATGGCCTGGGATTGGGCGGTCAGCGAGGCCGAATGGCAGGAACTCGCCCGCCACGGGATCCAGCCCGGCGACCCACGCATGGAGGGGAGCGAGCGGAGCGGGCAGATCCAGTGCTTCGATGAGAACCACGAGCTCTATACGCCCGGCGGGGCGTCGTGAGGCGCGCCGACGCGCGAATCACCGCGGCGCTGCGCGAGTCGTCGCCGGACTTGCTCGGGTACCTCCAACGACGCGCCGGACGCGACGATGCCCCGGATCTGCTGGGCGAGACCATGGTCGTCGCGTGGCGTCGTGTCGGCGACCTCCCCGTCGACCCCGAGAGCGCGAGGATGTGGTTGTTCGGAATCGCGCGCACTGTGCTGTTCAATCACGGGCGTGGCGAGCGGCGGCGCTGGGCTCTGGCCGATCGTCTCCGTCAGGAATCCCGGAACGACCTCGTCGCGTCACCAGCCGATGACGGGTCGGAGGTGCGTGATGCGATCGCACGACTCGACGCCGATCTGGCCGAGCTCGTGCGTCTGGTGCATTGGGAGCGGATGACCCTCGTGCAGGCTGCCGAGCTGGTCGGCATCCCTGCCTCCACCGCGCGCACCCGGTACTCCCGCGCCAAGGAGGAGCTCCGCACGGTCCTCGGGGTGCGAACCGTCTGAGCGGAGTCATGCCTCCCAGCCCTCGCCAGACGGGCTCCGTAGACTCGACCCATGGCCGGCATCACCAACGGCGTGGGCGTGCTCGCCCCGCCACGCGTACCCGCGGTTCGGGGCCGGCTTAGCGACCTCCCGGTGACAGGGGATAAGCGCGTGCTGTTGGCCGCGCCGCGCGGCTACTGCGCCGGCGTCGATCGCGCCGTCATCGCGGTCGAGAAAGCGCTCGAGAATTTTGGAGCGCCCGTCTACGTGCGCAAGCAAATCGTGCACAACGTGCATGTCGTCAGCACCCTTGAGAAGGCGGGCGCGATCTTCGTCGACGACGTCGATGAGGTGCCCGAAGGCGCCCACGTCGTGTTCAGTGCCCACGGCGTCTCACCGGCGGTTGTCAGCGCCGCCGCCGATCGCGGGCTGCAGGCGATCGACGCGACCTGCCCGCTCGTGACCAAGGTGCACCGGGAGGCGACTCGATTCGCCAAGCAGGATCTCGACATCCTGCTGATCGGTCACACCGGCCATGAAGAGGTCGAAGGCACGATGGGGCACGCCCCCGAGCGCACGACGCTCGTGACCTCACCGGATGATGTGGCCGGCCTGGTCGTGCGCGACCCCGACAATCTGGTGTGGATCTCGCAAACGACCCTCAGCGTCGACGAGACGATGGAGACGGTTCGACGGCTGCGGGAGCGGTTCCCGAATCTGCAGGATCCGCCGAGCGACGACATCTGTTACGCGACCCAGAACCGCCAGGTCGCGATCAAGAAGGTGGCACCCGCGGCCGACCTGGTGATCGTGGTGGGGTCAGCGAATTCGAGCAACAGCGTTCGGCTCGTCGAGGTCGCCCTCGAGCACGGAGCACGGGCCGCCCACCGGGTCGACTATGCGAGTGAGATCCAGCAGGCGTGGCTCGACGGCGTGACGACTGTCGGGGTGACAAGCGGAGCGTCGGTTCCCGAAGTGCTCGTGCGCGAGGTTCTCGACGACCTGGCGGATGCCGGCTACCGCGACGTCGAAGAAGTGACGACGGCAGAGGAAGACCTCATGTTCTCGCTGCCGAAAGAGCTGCGTCGGGATGCCGACGGAAACACCGACGAACGCGCGCTCGGCGGCCGGACGCGCCGACTCGACTGGCAGGGCTGACGGCGTGTCAGACCCGCGCCCCCGACCCCAGTACGGCGAGTACGCCACGCCCGAAGAGGTGGCAGCGCTGCGCGGAGTTCCGCTCGAGACACCAGCGTCGACCACGCCGCCACCCCCGACAGGCCCGCCCGCCGCGCCGCGCAGCGCGTCGCGCGTCGCCGCTCCCGCGAAAGGGTGGCGCCGCCTCGATCGGCCCATCACGATTGCGCTCGTTCTGTTCGGGCTCGTCAACGTCATCCAGTCGGCGCCCCTGTTCATCGACTTCGTGCCGACCCTCGAACTCGCGGCGAAAAGTGTCACCTACGGCCCAGTCGACCTGAGCACCCTCGAATTCGGTGAGGCGGCCCGCGTCGGTGGCTACGTGCTGTTCGCGATCTCGATCGTGCTGCTCGTCGCCGCGGCAGGGTTCTCGTATCTTGCGCTCTCGCGATCGCGCGTGGCCTTCTGGATCCCACTCACCGCGGGGGCGCTCAACCTCGTGTGCTACGTCGTCGTGCTCGGCGTCGTGCTCTACTCGACACCCGGCTTCTTGTCGGCGATCTGACCCATGCGCGTCCGCGTCCTGCCTCGGGAGACGGCCGCCGCCGTCATCACGAGTGCCGTTTCGGCAATGGGCTGGGCGGTCGCCGTCGCGGTCATCCTGATGACCGTTCCGGTTCTCATCGAGACGCTGGCGCAACGTGGCCGACTCGACGATCTGCCGGTGACTCTCATCTTGCTCGGTGCAGTGCTGGGTGGGGTGGCCGCTGTGGCGATCCGACCGCGGCGGTGGGTGGTGCTGCTCTACCTCGGGCTCGGCGGGCTCGCGACGATGGGCTACCAAGTGATCCTGCTCTCCGGCGATCCCGGAATCGTCGACACCTCTCCCTACCTGGTCAACCGACCGTCGCTCGCGCTGGTGCTGGTCGGCATCCCGGCGTCCCGGGCTCTCGTGGGGATCGCGTGGACGGGGCTTGGTTTCGTCGTGGCGGGCGTGGTTGGAGTGGGATCGTTCGCGCTCGCCGACGTGCCCTTCCAGCCGGGATTGGGGCCGGTCATGGTTCTCGCGCTGACTGCCGTCGTGTACTTGACCCTCGCCGCCATTCAGGCGCGCATCCGTGCGCGCGTTCCCAACTTCGACGAGCTCGAAGCCGAGACCCGCGCGCTCGCGCATGGCGAGGATCTGTCCCGACGCACGACGGCCATCGTGCACGACACCCTGCTCAACGACCTTGCGGTCGTGATGAACTCTCCCGACCGGCTTGACGAGCGCGCGCGGGAACGGTTGCTCGCTGACCTCGACACCTTGCGTGGCGCGGACTGGATCACCGCGTCGGCGGACGCCGTGGTGTCGCCCGCCGAGGACGCCGGCATCCGCAACGAACTTGCACGCATCGCGAGCGAGTTTCAGTGGCGCGGCGTCAGCCTGCACATCACCGGTGCCGGACCCGCCACCTACATCGTCACGACCGCGGTCGCCGATGCGATGCTCGCGGCCGTGCGGGCCAGTCTTGAGAACGTGGCTCGCCATTCGGGAGCGACCGTGGCCGAGGTGGAGCTGATCTCCGACGATCAGCACGTCACAATCATGGTGACCGACCGAGGCAAGGGGTTCGATCCCGCCGCCGTTCCGTCCGACCGGCTCGGGCTGCGCAGCTCGGTGGCCGAGCGGATGGCCGCCGTCGGCGGCAGCGCGAGGGTCTGGTCGGCACCGGGCGAGGGCACGTCGGTGATCATCTCCGCGCCGATCTCGCAGGGAGTCGGGCCATGAGCGCGGAAGTCTTCGATCGTCGGTTCGTTCTGCTGTCACCGCAGGAGGCCGATCCGCTCAGCTGGTTCACCGGCTCGTTCGTGCCACTCGTCTTCGCGGCGATCAACCTCATCTACGGCAGCGTCTTCGCGGTTCTGAGTTGGGGAGCCAGCCCCCAACCCGTCGTGCAGATCGTCGGGGTGCTGATCTGCACCTCGGCCTGTGTGCTCGTGCACATTTTGACCCGACCCATGCGTCGACGCATCGGGTGGCCGGGAGCAATCGTCGCGATTGCGATCGCGACTTTTGGCTTTCTGCTGTCGGCGGTGGGCTACGCCGGGTCGGTGCTGACCATCGAGGTGTGGTGGGCGCCGTTCGGGCTCGCGCTCACGATCGGTTCGCTCGGCCCCTACCTTCCGGCGCGGGTGATCGTCTCGCTCGGCACGATCGCGGGTTTGGTCGCGGTGCCGATCGCCTTCCTCGCGATCCGGGCGGAGGTGACCGCGTGGGGGCCGATCTCGACGATCGTGATCATCTCGTCGCCGATCGTGAGCGGGATCGTCGCAACGGCAGTCTTCTCTATCGTCGTCGTCGGCCGCACCCTGCCGCTGATCGAGAAGCGCACGCAAACGATGCTTTCCGTCGACGCGCCCCGTGGCGTGCGCACCCAGGCGGAGGAACGGCAGCGACTCGCACGGCTCAGTCTGCGTGCCGTGCCGTTCATCGAACAGGTGGCTCGTGACGGGGTGGTCACGACGGCAGACCGCACCCTGGCGGGGCAACTCGCTCGCCGGTTGCGTGACGACCTGGTTACCCAGTCCAACCTCACTTGGCTCGACTCGGTCGCACATGACCGCCTCGTCGTCGTCGATCCGGATCGCCGCGCGGGCAGGATGCGTGGCCACCAGCGCACCGCGCTCCGTGCCCTATTGCGCGCGATCCTCGATACCCCGGGAACGGACGCCGGCTCCCTCCTCGTCGAGCTGCGAGGACACCCTGATGGCTCCACCGCGGTCGGCGTAAGCCTCGACATCGAGTTGCCCGAAGGGCGCCGCATCATGCATCTCGCGCCGTACTACCTCGCGCTGCGAGGGAGTGTCGACGATCTCGAGTGGAAAGACGACCGCTTCTTGAGGATGACCTTCAACTTGCCTGCCGTTGACCCGGGCGCCGCGCGCGATCCGTTGTGAGACGAGGCCATTTCTGGCCTCGTCACGTCGCCAGCGCCGATGGCCGTCTCGGCCATCGGGTCACTTCGACGTGATCGAGTTGTTCGCGCTGCCGAGCTGACGAGTCGCCTCGGCGACGCGTGCGGCCATCGCGGTTTCGGCGACCTTGCCCCAGGCGCGGGGGTCGTAGATCTTCTTGTTGCCCACCCCGCCGTCGACGCGAAGTACGCCGTCGTAGTTGGCGAACATCGTGCCGGCGATCGAACGGGTGAAGGCGTACTGGGTGTCGGTGTCGATGTTCATCTTCACCACCCCGAATGAAACCGCGTCGGCGATCTCCTGGTCGGTCGATCCGGACCCGCCGTGGAAGACCAGGTCGAGTGGCTTGGGGCCGGTCGAATACTTGGTGGCGAGGCCATCCTGAATCTCTTTGAGCAGTTCGGGGCGCAGCTTCACGTTGCCCGGCGCGTAGACGCCGTGCACATTGCCGAAGGTCAGCGCGGCCATGTAGCGCCCCTGGTCGCCGAGCCCGAGCGCTTCGACGGTGGCTATGGCGTCCTCGAGCGTCGTGTACAGGTGCTCGTTGATCTCGTGAGCCACGCCGTCCTCTTCACCGCCGACGACGCCGATCTCGACCTCGAGGATCGCGTTGATCGCCTTCATGCGGGGGAGCAGGTCTTTCGCGATCTCGAGGTTCTCGGGGAGCGGCACGGCCGAGCCGTCCCACATGTGCGACTGGAAGATCGGGTTGCCGCCCGCCTTGATCTGCGACTCGGAGGCTGCGATGAGCGGCTCGACAAAGCCGGCGAGGGCATCCTTC
>NZ_JANMSQ010000218.1:0-2766 GCF_031389465.1 Pseudolysinimonas sp. | reverse complement strand
ACCCGAAGCTCGCGCTCTCGACGATCCTCCTGACGATGTACGACTCGCGCACCAACCTGGCGAACCAGGTCGTCGACGAGGTGCGCGAGCACTTCCCGGCGGAGACCCTCACCACCGTCATCCCGCGCTCGGTGCGCATCTCGGAGGCCCCGAGCTACGGCCAGAGTGTCATCACCTACGACGGCAACTCGCCGGGCTCGCTCTCGTACCGTGAAGCCGCATCCGAGATCGCACATCGGAGCGTCGCCTGATGGCCCCCCCGAAACGCACCGGGCTCGGCCGCGGGATCGGCGCGCTGATCCCGACCGGACCCGACGAGTCTCTCGATCACGACCGTCCGGTCGACGTCTTCTTCGGCTCCGACACGGATCTCGTCGCCGTTCCCGGGGCGCGCCTGGCGGATCTGGAACTCAGCGACATCGTGCCCAATGCGCAGCAACCGCGCGTCGAGTTCGACCCCGATGCCCTGCAGGAGCTCGTCGTCTCGATTCGTGAGTTCGGTGTGCTGCAACCCATCGTCGTGCGGCCGCGGTCCGGCGCGGCAGAGGGGGAGCCCCAATACGAACTCATCATGGGCGAGCGTCGATTCCGCGCCTCGAAGGCCGCCGGACTCGAACGCATCCCCGCCGTCGTCAAAGACACCGCCGACGAGGCGATGCTGCGGGATGCGTTGCTGGAGAACATCCATCGCGCCCAGCTCAACCCGCTGGAAGAGGCGTCGGCCTACAAGCAGCTACTCGAGGACTTTGGCATCACCCAGGACCAGCTCGCCGAGCGCATCGGCCGGTCGCGGCCGCAGATCACCAACACCATCCGGCTGCTCCGCTTACCTCAGAGCATCCAGACCAAGGTCGCCGCCGGGGTTCTGACCGCGGGCCACGCCCGCGCGATCCTTTCGGTGGTCGACGAAACCGGGATGCTGAAGCTCGCCGACAAGATCATCAACGAAGACCTCTCGGTGCGCGCGGCGGAAGCGGCGGCAGGTGTGCTCGCCCCCGCGAAGCCGAAAGCCGCCAAGCCGGTCGCCGGCAAGCGGCAGCAGCACCTCGGGGAGCTCGCTGATCGGCTCGGCGACAAACTCGACACGCGCGTGAAGATCGCCCTCGGTGCCTCGAAGGGCACCATCACGATCGACTTCGCCACGGTCGCCGACCTGCGGCGCATCTTCGACGAGCTCGGGGTCGACTCTTCAGTCGGGTGACCCCAGGGGTGAATGATCCCAATTGGGATATCTCACGCCGCGAAAGCGACCGTTTGGGATATCTCGCGGGCTACGCGGTTAGGGAGGCTTCGGCAAGGCGGGTGTAGACCCAGCCGAGATCGTGACCGGCGGCTTCGAGCGCCTGGGGGAGCAGCGAGGTTTCGGTGAGGCCGGGCAGTACGTTGGCTTCCAGGAACCACGGCGTGCCGGCTCCGTCGACGATGAGGTCGACGCGCGAGAGGTGCCGCATCCCGAGCGCGACGTGGGCGGCGACGGCAGTCTCCGCTGCGCGGGCCGTCACCTCGTCGGAGAGTCGGGCGGGCGTGTAGAACCGCGTCTCGCCCGCGTTGTAGCGCGCCTCGAACGAGTACACCCCAGAGAGTGGCTCGATCTCGACGGCGGGGAGGGCAACGGGTCCGTCTCCAGTGTCGATGACGCCGACGGCGATCTCGGTGCCGGTGATCTGCTGTTCGACGAGCGCGACATCCCAGTAGGTGTAGGCCTCGACCATCGCGCGCGGCATGGCTTCGCGTTCGGTCACGATGGTGACGCCCTGAGCTGAGCCGCCCTGGGCGGGCTTCACCACGAGCGGTACGGGCAGTTCGTCGTCGATCGCCGCGAAGATCGCGTCGGCACCGAGTTCGCGGAACGCGTCGCGACCCAGGGTGATCGATCGCGGGGTGGCGACTCCGGCTCGGGCGACGATGATCTTCGCCGTCGGCTTGTCCCAGGCGAGTCGAGCGGCCGACGACGACGATCCGACGAACGGAACGCCGAGGAACTCCAGGAGCCCGCGCAGCGCGCCGTCTTCACCGCTCGCTCCGTGCAGGGCGGGCCACACGGCATCCGGTCGGTTATCCCGCAGGTACGCCAGCAGACTGGCGTCGGGGTCACGCAACTCGACCTCGAGGCCGTGCTCGAGGAGGCTGTCGGCGACCCGGCGCCCACTGCGCAGCGACACGTCGCGTTCGTGGGAGATGCCGCCCGCGAGAACGACGACGCGCTTCAGTCCGCTCACGTCGTGCCTCAGCCGGCGAACGGGGGCAAGACGCCCTCGGGTTCGGAGGGCAGGGTGCTGACCGGGCCGGTCTGTTGGAACTCGTTGAGCAGCGCGAGTTCGCCGTTGATGACGATCGCGAGCCGACGGATGCCTTCGCGGATGAAGTCGGGCGTCGGGTAGCAGAACGACAGCCGCATCGCGTTGCGGCCGGAGCCGTCGGCATAGAACGCGGTGCCCGGAGTGTAGGCGACGAGTTCCTTCACGGCGCGGGGCAGCATCGCCTTGGAGTCAAGGTGTTCGGGCAACCGCAACCAGACGTAGAAGCCGCCGGTGGGCACCGTCCAGGAGAGGGTCGGCAACTGGTCGGCGAGGGCGGAGAGCATCGCATCCCGGCGGTCGCGGTAGACGCCACGGAAGGTGTCGATCTGGCCCTTCCAGTCGGCGGAGTCGAGGTACTCCGAGATCACCGTCTGCGAGAAGGATGATGGTGACAGCACCGCCGCCTCGTTCGCCAAGATGAGTTTCTCTCGAATCGCGTGGGGGGCGACAGCCCACCCGACGCGGA
>NZ_JANMSQ010000177.1:0-2564 GCF_031389465.1 Pseudolysinimonas sp. | reverse complement strand
GAACGGCGCCCCCGTCAGGGTGCGCAGCTCCTCAACATCCTCTCCCGGCGCGATCTCGCGCAACACCAGGCCGCTGGGTCCGACGTCGAACACCGCCCGGTCGCTCACGATCCGGTCGACGACGGCGACCCCAGTCAGCGGGAGGTCGCACGACTCGACGATCTTCGGGGAGCCGCCCTTCGCGACGTGCTCGGTGACGACGATGACGTAGGGGGTGCCGGCGACGAGATCCATTGCGCCGCCCATGCCCTTCACGAGTTTGCCGGGAATCGTCCAGTTCGCGAGATCGCCGTGTTGCGACACCTGGAGTGCGCCGAGGATCGCCGTCGCGACATGACCGCCGCGGATCATGCCGAACGACATCGCCGAGTCGAACACTGCGGCACCCGGCAGCAGCGTCACCGTCTGCTTGCCGGCGTTGATGAGGTCGGCATCCTCTTCGCCTTCGAACGGGAAGGGGCCCATTCCAAGGATTCCGTTCTCACTCTGCAAGGTGACTTCGACTCCCGGAGGCAAGTTGTTGGCCACCAGGGTCGGGATTCCGATCCCGAGGTTCACGTAGTCGCCGTCTCGCAGATCACGAGCCGCGATCGCTGCCATCTCATCACGCGTCCACATGAGCGGCCTCCTCTTGTCCTGAGCCCCGTCGAAGGGTCTGGCGCACCGTGCGCTGCTCGATTTCCTTGGAATGGTCCTCGCATCGCACAAGGCGCTGCACGAAGATCCCAGGGGTCATGACGTCGTCGGGCTCGATCGCGTCGACGATCTCCTCCGCCTCGGCGACAGTCAGCTTCCCGGCGGTCGCGACGAGCGGGTTGAAGTTGCGTGCCGTGAGCCGGTAGCGCAAATTGCCGTACGGGTCGGCCCACCGCGCGCGCACCAGCGCGACGTCGGCGACGATCCCCCGTTCGAGAATGACCCGACGACCGTCGAACTCGGCCTCTGGCTTGCCATCGGCGATCGGCGTGCCGACGCCGGTCGGCGTGTAGAAGCCCGGGATGCCGGCGCCCCCCGCCCGCAACCGCTCGGCGAGGGTGCCTTGCGGCACGAACTCGACCTCGTGCTCGCCCGACAGGTACTGCTCGGCGAACAGCTTGTTCTCGCCCACGTAGGAGGCGACGACCTTCTTCACCTGGCGGTTCTCGAGCAGAAGGCCGAGGCCTTTGCCGTCGACGCCCATGTTGTTCGACACGATCGTCAGGTCTTTCGCCTCGGTGTCCCGCAACGCACGGATCAGGTTCGTGGGGTTACCGCTCAGACCGAAGCCGCCGACCGCGATCGTCATGCCGTCGGTCACGACGCCGGCGAGCGCTTCCGCCGCGGACGCCCAGATCTTCTGCGCCATGCCACTCCTTGGTGTGCCTGTGATGGCCGGTGTCCACATCGTGGTCAAGGCTCAGCGTAGGTTCCGTTTGCGGTTCTGTCGAAGTTCGGTCGGGATGTGGCCATCCTTGCCCCTTGATGTCCATAATGTGGACATGGCGTCGATTCCCGGAATCCAGGTAATCGGCCGCGCCGCCGCCGTGTTGCGAGCGGTCAGCACGGCGATGCCGCGGGGCTTGAGTACCTCGGCGGTCGCCACGGCCACCGGCCTCGCCCGACCCACCGCGCATCGGCTCCTCGCCTCCCTCGCCGCGGAAGGCTTCCTCGACCACGACGCCCTCTCCAGTCGCTGGGTGCCGGGCCCGGAGCTCTACCTGCTCGGTGCTGTCGCCGCCGAGCGCTACGACATCACCGCGACCGCGCGCCCCGTGGTGCGAGCTCTGGCAGAGGCGACGGGCGAGAGCGCGTTCCTCTCCGCCCGCCGCGGCGACGAGACCGTCTGCCTGTTGCGAGAGGACGGGGCGTTCCCGATCCGCTCCCACGTGCTGCACGAAGGCATCCGGTTTCCGCTCGGGGTCGCGTCGGCGGGGCTCGCGATTCTCGCCTTCCTGCCCGATGTCGGCGTCGAGCGCTACCTCGCCTCAGCCGACCTGTCGGAGTTCGGCACAACGCACGACCCCGCCCGGGTGCGGGAACGCGTCGCAGCTACCCGCACCGCCGGGTACGCGGTCAACCCGGGACTACTCGTGGAAGGGAGCTGGGGCATGGGGGCAGCGGTGTTCGACACCTCCGGTCAGCCGGCGTGGGCGCTCAGCCTCACCGGGATCGAGGCCCGCTTCTCGGCCGACCGTCGGCCGGAACTCGGGCGGCTGCTCCTCGAGCACGCACACCGGCTCACCCAAGCGCTGCGCGGTCGGTGATCGGATCAGTCGCGCGGGGGCGGCTGGGAGCGATCGAGATACGAGCCGCGGGGGAACTGCAGCATCCGCCCGATGAGCGACTCGGTTCGGGGTTGGACCGTGGCTTCGCCGGCCGAGCGCACGAGCGCGCCGGTTCGAGGGTGCCGCAGATCGACGGCTGGCACGTCGAGCGTCGTCGAGTAGCCGCTGTCATGTTCGGCACGCATCCGCCGCACCGCGAACTCACCGAGGACGATCCACGCGACGAAGCCGGCCACGACGAGGCCGCCCGGCACGATCAGGAGAGCCGGATGTGGACGCCAGCCGAACCCGAGGGCACCG
>NZ_JANMSQ010000169.1:0-13826 GCF_031389465.1 Pseudolysinimonas sp. | reverse complement strand
GGTGCCGCGCTCTCCTGGCGTCGGCGGCTCGCCGGATTCCTCATCACGGTCAGCGGGCTCCCGTTACTCACCTGGGGCTTGCATTCCGTTCGCACCGACGAGTCGATCACGAGCGACGTGCTGGCGTTCCAGCTGCTCGTCGTCATCGTCGCACTGGTCGGCGGCATCTGGCCCGCGCTGGTCGCGGCCGTCGCGGCCGGAATGCTGCTGAACTTCTTCTTCGTCGACCCGCTCTACACGATCACGATCGCCAATCCGCTGCATCTGCTCGCGCTCGTCATCTTCGTGGTCGTCGCCGTGCTGGTGAGTTTCGTCGTCGACCAGGCTGCGCGGCGGCTTCGGGCGGCTACCCGGTCCGCGGCCGAGGCCGAGGTGCTCGTCGCCGTCGCGGGGAGCGTGCTCGGCGGCGAGGACGCCGTGCAGGCCCTCGTCACGCGGCTGCGCGAGTCTTTCGGGATGACGAGCGTGCTGGTCCGTCAGGACGGCGAGATCCTCGCGTCCGCGCGCGATCCCGAGATCGCCGACGACGACGACCAGGAGACCACGATCCCCCTCGGTCGGCATGCCAATCTCTACCTTCGCGGTCGCCGCCTCACCACCTCCGACCGCCGCATCCTCGGGGCGTTCGTCTCGCAGCTCGCGACCGCCCTCGAACAGCGTCGTCTCCAGGCCGAAGCCGCTGGGGCCCGCCCGCTCGCCGAGGCGGACAAGCTGCGCAGCGCGCTGCTCGCCGCGGTCGGCCACGATCTGCGCCGGCCCCTCGCCTCCGCGACGGCCGCCGTGACTTCGCTGCGCAGCGAAGACGTGCACCTCGACGACAGCGACCGCGCCGAGCTCCTCGCGACGGCCGATGAGAGTCTCGAGGCACTGGGCACGCTCGTGACCGACCTGCTGGACGTCAGCAGGCTTCAGGCCGGGGTACTCGGGGTCACCCTCGACGACGTCGAACTCGACGGCTCGGTCGGCGGCGCGATTGACGAGCTCGGTCTCCCCCCTGGCCGGATCGCGCTCGACCTGCAGCCGGTGCGCGACGTGCGGGCGGATGCCGTGCTGCTGCAACGCGTCATCGTCAACCTCGTGGCCAACGCGCTCCGATTCGCACCCGAATCCGCACCGCCGCTCGTCGCCACGAGCGAGCACGGCGATCGAGTCCAGCTTCGTGTCATCGACACCGGTCCCGGCATTCCGGAGGAGAGGCGCGAGGATGTCTTCGTGCCCTTCCAGCGTCTCGGCGACACCGACAACTCGGCCGGTGTCGGCCTGGGTCTCGCCCTGTCCAAGGGCTTCGTCGAGGCGATGGGGGGCACCCTCGAGGCCGAGGACACCCCCGGCGGCGGGCTCACCATGGTCGTCGAACTCGCAGCCGTCGAACTCGCAGCCGTCGAGGCCGCGGAGTGAGAGTTCTCATCGCCGACGATGATCCGCAGATTCTGCGCGCACTGCGGATCACCCTCGGCGCCCGGGGCTACGAGGTCACCACGGCGCCCGACGGACAGGCCGCACTCGACGCTGCCGCCCGAACGCATCCCGAACTCGTCGTCCTCGACCTCGGGATGCCGGGATTGTCGGGAATCGAGGTCATCCAGGCGCTCCGCGGGTGGACGACGGTGCCCATCCTGGTGGTCTCCGGGCGCACAGAGTCGTGGGACAAGGTCGCGGCGCTCGACGCCGGCGCTGACGACTACGTGACGAAGCCGTTCGCCGCCGACGAGCTGCTCGCGCGCATTCGGGCACTCTCCCGACGCACCCCTGCCGCTTCTGGCGAGCCCGTGGTCTCCTTCGGCGAGGTGGTGATCGACCTGGGTGCCCACATCGCGACCCGAGGCGGCTCGGCGGTGCGCCTCACCCCGACCGAGTGGCGGCTGCTCGAGGTGCTGCTGCGCAATCCGGGGCGGCTCGTCACGCGCGAGACGCTCCTCACCGAAGTGTGGGGTCCGCAGTACACCTCCGACACGGGCTACCTACGCCTGTACCTCTCGCAGCTGCGCAAGAAGCTCGAGCCCCTCCCGGCGGCGCCCCGCTACCTGGTGACCGAGTCCGGGATGGGTTACCGCTTCGTCCCGGATGACGCCGAGCGGCCCTAACCCCGAGGGCGGCGACGCCTGCCCGACAAGAGGGTCTGCACCCACAGGGTCGCGACGCCTGCGACCAGGATCCCGAGCAGGTTGATGCCGAGCTGCACCCCCGAGGCTGCGGCTTCGTCCCAGGCGCCGACCGCGAGAGTCAACGCGATGGTCGCGGCGGCGGGAACCGTCGTGATGGAGATGAAGACGCCGACGAGCGCCGACGACTTGGCGGAGGTGAGCGACAGGATGCCCGCGCAGCCCGCCAGGAGCGCGACGATGAACGACCAGATGTCGGGCTTGACGATGAACTCGGTCTGCTCTCCCGTCGTCGCAAGAACCGGGTCGATCGCCCCGGCGAGATAGGCCACCGCCCAGGCGACCGTCGCGAGAACGATGGCGATCACGAAACCCGCGGTGAGCGTCACGATCGCGGGCCGCAACATCCCGGGTCTGCGGCGTACCAGCGCGACGCAGATCGCCGACAACGGCGCGAACTCTGGGCCCACGACCATCGCTCCGATGATGAGGATGGGTTGGTCGAGGTAGCGTCCGATGCCGGCGATGAGCGTCGCCAGGATGAGGAAGGCGAGAAACGACCAGGAGAGCCTCGAGTCGTCGCGTGCGCGGTTCTCGACCCCCTCCCAGATGACACCGTCCGAGGGATGCCCGGGCGATCGACGCTCGGCTCGCGCCGCCGAATCGCCCAACACCTCGACCGCTTCGCTGATTGCGATCGACCCCGCTTCCACGACGCCGAGGCCACGGAGCCCGTCGAGCACAGGGTTGGCAGCCTCGCGTGCGACGTCGAAGAGCACGAGATCGCCTCCGCCGTCGACGGCGGCACCGCGCAGCAACGCGACGTTGGCGACCGCCGGGTCGCCGGTGATCCGTTCGACGACGGCGTCGCAGACGTGCCGGGGTGCAGTCACGCGGACGTGCAGCATCCGCTCACCCGCCCACGTGGATGATCGGCCGGTCGTCGGGATCGGCATCGACCTCGCGCAGGATCTCCCGCACGACCGGGGCGGTGTCGCCGCGCCCGAGCAGCAGATAGCGCATCAGGTGGAAGACCGGGTTGCCCTCCGACCACTCGAAGTACGCGTGCGGTCTCACGTCGGTGGCATCGCGGATCGCGATCAGGATCGCCGCGATCGCGTTCGGCACGGCCGGGCTCGCCGCGCGCAGCACACGGTGGCCGTCGACGGCGACGCCCTCGACGGTGATGACCTCGCGGAACTCGGACGGGTCGATGACCTCGATCTCGAGGAACAGGATGTCGGCACGCCCGGGCACCGGGTTCATCCGCCGCTGCGTCTTCTCTTTGTCGAGGTACTCGGCCCGGTCGCCGGCCTGGCGGCGGTTCGCGACGATGTTGATGCGCCCGTCGTGCCGCAGCGACCCCTCGATGAACCCCCGTGCGGCCTCGTCGAACTCGACGGTCTCCGCCCGGATCTCGGTCGAGCGACTGATGCGCGAGACCAGCGACACCGCGACGATTCCGAGGATGAACATCCCGGAGATGGCGATGCCGTCCGGCTTCTCGATGATGTTCGCTCCGAGGGCATAGCCGAGTACGAGCGTGACGACCGAGAATCCGATGATCGCGGGTGTTCTCTTCTGCCGGATGGCGGCGATGAGTACGGCGACCGCGGCCGACACCATCATCGCGAGGATCCCCGTCGCGTACGCACCCGCCTGGGCGTCGACATCCGCCTGGAAGGCGATCGTGATGACGATGCTGATGCCGGTGTAGACGAGCACGACCGGTCGAACGGCCCGCGACCAGTCCGGTGCCATCCCGTAGGTCGGCAGGTAGCGCGGCACGATGTTCACGAGCCCCGCCATCGCCGAGGCCCCGGCGAACCAGAGGATCAGGATGCTGCTCAGGTCGTAGGCGGTGCCGAATACCGGGCCCAGGAACTCGTGGGCGAGGTAGGCGAGGGCTCGGCCGTTTGCCTCGCCGCCCGGCTCGAACTCCTCGGCCGGGATCAGCAGCGTCGTGACGAACGTGCTGGTGATCAGGTAGGCGCTCATGATGAGCGCGGCCGTCGTCAGCAGCTTCTTGGTGTTGCGGATGCGCGCCGCGAGCCGCGCCTCCTTCGTGGCACCCTTCTCGGCGATGAGCGGCATCATGCTCACGCCGGTCTCGAATCCCGACAGCCCGAGCACCAGGAGCGGGAAGGCGATGAGCGTCGTCACGACGACGCCGCCGATGCCGCCGGTGTCGCGTACCAGGGCTGCCTGCCAGTCCACGATGGCCTCGGGGTGCAGAACGAGCTGCGTGATGCCCAAGCCGATCACCACGGCGTTCAGAGCGAGGAATGCCACCACGAGTGGGATCGCAACGTTGACCGCCTCGGTGAACCCGAGCAGGAACACCCCGCCGAGGATAACGAGGAGGGCGACCGTCACGGGAACCTGGAGCCAGCGGAGACCCTCGGGGACGATCGGGTTCTCGAGCAGATGCACCGAGGCGTCAGCGGCGGACAGCGTGATCGTGATGATCCACGAGGTCGCCACGAAGCCGAGGAGGATCAGGACGAAAATCTTGCCGCGCCAGAACGGCAAGAGTCGCTCGAGCATCGCGACCGAACCCTGACCGTGCGGGCTCTCTTTCGCCACCCGGCGGTACATCGGGAGCACGCCGAAGAGCGTGAGGGCGACGATGAGCAGCGTCGCGAGCGGCGAGAGCGCCCCGGCGGCGAGCACGGCGATCGCCGGCAGGTAGGACAGGGTCGAGAAATAGTCGACGCCGGTGAGCGCCATGACCTTCCACCACGCGCTCTTCGAACGGGTGTGTTCGTCGCTCTCTGGGCCAACGGGCTGCACGGCGTCCTGCAACAACCAGCGGGCGAACGGTGACGACGCCCCTCGACGGGGGATGCGTCCCGCAACTTTCGCCGGGAACTCGTAGTTCTGCCAGTCTTTGCGCTCCACGTCGCCCCTTCTCGCGGCCTCTCATCCTGCCACGCGAGCTCGGGCCGAGCGGAACGCGGGATAGTGGGCCCTGAGGGACTCGAACCCCCGGCATCCTCGGTGTAAACGAGGCGCTCTACCAACTGAGCTAAGAGCCCGCGACGAAGCGATGCTACCGGTCGCTCTAAGGTGTCGGCATGAGAGTCGCACGCGAACGCGTTCGCGCCCTTGTCGAGTCGAAGCCGTTTCAACGCGCAATCATCACGCTGATCGTGCTGAACGCGATCATCCTCGGCCTGGAAACCTACCCGGCGGTGGTGGATGCGATCGGGGAGGCGCTGACGATCGTCAACGCCGCCATCATCGGCATCTTCGTCGTCGAGATCACGCTGCGGATCTTCGCGCACGGCCTGTCGTTCTTCCGCAGCGGCTGGAACCTGTTCGACCTCTTCGTCGTCATCGTCGCACTCATCCCGGCTGGCAGTGAAGCCGGCGTCCTGCGCGTGCTGCGGCTCTTGCGTGTGCTGCGACTGTTGTCGGCCGTGCGGTCGATGCGCCTCGTGGTGACCGCACTCGGCGCATCGATGCCGGGGATCGCGTCGATCGGCGCCTTGCTGTTCATGTTGATCTACGTCTTCTCGGTCGCCGCGACCACGTTGTTCGGCGCTCAGAACCCCGACCATTTCGGCGACCTCTGGGTATCGGGAGCTTCCCTCTTCCGCATCATGTTCGGCGACGGCTGGCCCGATTTCGTGGCACCGATGGCCTTCGATGCTCCGTGGATCTGGGGCTTCTTCATCGTGTTCACGATCGCGGCCTCGCTCATCGTGCTGAACCTGCTGATCGCGGTCGTCGTCGAAGCGATGGACCGCATGAAGATCGCCGACATCGACGAGGCCCTCGAGGAAGACAAGGCTCTCGACGAGCGCATTCTCGAAGAGCTGGCGGCGCTCCGTGAACAGGTCTCCCGATTGGAGGCCGCGACAACGAAGCGCGGCCTCGACAGACCAGTATCCTGAGCGAGCATCACCCCAACGTGGACGAAAGAGGCAGACGGATGGCGCGATCCCGGTTCTCCAGAACCCTGTCGGCACTTGGCGCGGGCGTGCTCGCAACAGCCGGGCTCACTGCGTGCATCGGCACCCCGGGCGGCATCCAGGCCCCCGACAGCTGGACCATCATCAGCTACCAGATCGCCGACACCAACCTCGAGCCGTTCATGATGGACGACGTCGAGGAGATGGGCCTCGTCGGCTCGCAGCCGGGCTTCAACCTGATCGCCCTGGTCGACCGCGCCGAGGGCTACACCGACACCTCGGTGCTCGGCATCCCCGACTGGACGGGCGCGAAGCTTCTCGAGATCGAGAAGGGCGGTGCCACCGAACTCGCCGATTACGGCCCGATCAATACCGGTGACCCCGACGTGCTCGCCGCGTTCATCCGCGAGACCATCAGGGCGTACCCGGCGGCGAACTACGGGCTCGTCATCTCCGACCACGGCGCCTCGTGGCCGGGCGTCGGCGGCGACGAGTCGCACGACAACGACTCGCTCACGCTTGCCGAACTCGACCAGGCGATCGGCCAAGGCCTTGAAGAGGCCGGGGTCGACAAGCTCGCTCTTCTCGGGTTCGACGCGTGCCTGATGGCGACGTTCGAGGTCGCCTCGACCATGGCTCCGCACGCCGACCGGTTGGTCGCGTCGCAGGAACTCGAACCCGGCCACGGCTGGGACTACACCGCCTTTGAGGCGGCGTTCCGCGGAGCGACGGTCGACGAACTCGGCTCTGCGCTGATCGAGGGCTTCCGCAACCAGGCGCTCGCGTCGGGCACCGAGAACGAAATCACCCTCTCGCTCGTCGACCTCGAGAACTTCGCGGTCGTCGACGAAGCGGTCTCGACATTCGCGGCGGCGCTCACCGAACGCGTTGCCGACGTCGCACCGACAGTGGGCCGCACGCTCGCCCAGACCCTCGGCTTCGGTACCAACCCCGACCCCCGCTACGACACCCACATGAAGGATCTCGGCATCCTCGCCGGCGAGATCAGCGTCGACGCTCTCGACGTTGCCGACGAAGCGGATGCGGTCGTGCGCGCTGTGAACGACGTGGTGCTCGACCGGGTCGACGGGCAGGCGACGCGCGGCGCCACCGGTCTCTCGATCTACTTCCCGCCGAACGACGGGGTTTACAACCCCGAGTACGCGGCCGTCGCGGAGCGCACCGGCTGGGCCGACTTCCTCACCACGTACTACGCCGAGGGCGGCCAGATCGACGCCGGCGACCTGCCCGACTTCATCTCCAACGACGCGATCGTCGAGTTCGCCGACGGCGGACTCTACGTGTCGGGTCAGTTCGGGGCGGGCGCCGAGGCCAACATCTCGGAAGCCTTCCTCTACTACGGCATCCTCAACGGCGACGGCACGATCAGCTACATCGGCGAGCGTCCGGCCCACGTCTCGACCGATGGTTCGGGCGTCGCGAGCGCGTTCTACGACCTCGGGTACCTGTCGCTCAGTGACGGCGTCGACACCTCGCTCGCGTACCTCGCGTACTCGCAGGACGAGAACGCCGGCACAGCGAGTATCAGTGTGCCGCTCGACTACTACGACTCCAGCAACAGCGAGGCGGTCAACGGCCTCCTCGAACTCGGGCTCGATGCGGCGACCGGCACGATCGTCTCGGAGACGTACTACGCGTACAACCCCGACACGGGCACCTACGGCGAGCTCTCCGTGCAGGCGGACGGGCTCATCGTGCCGCTCGTGCAGGACTACAACCCGGCGACCGGCGAGTACACCTGGGTGCCCACGAGCGACGTCGGGCTGTACGCCGAACTCGCGAACCTGCAGTACCCGATCGATCCGCTGCCCTCGGGCACGCAGCTCGTCGTGGAACTCTGGGTCATCGACTTCGGGGGCAACGCGGCCTACGTCAGCGCACTCGTCACCGTTCCGTAGGTGTGGCTTTCCGTTTTCAGGAAGCTATGGGACGGATGTCATCTTCCGTTGCTGGTGAGCCCACGGGAGATGACTTCCGCCACTCGCGCCCCACAAGTTCCTGAAAACCGGGAAGCGACCCCGGGGCTCAGACGGCCGGAGCTCAAACGGTGAGCGGGCGCACTTCGTCGAGCGCCGAGCGATATTCCTCGATCGAGCGCGGCTCGCCGGGGGCGGTGATGAACGAGGCGCGGATGACGCCCTTGACGTCGATCACGAAGGTCGCGCGATTCGCGAAGCCCTTCTCCTCGAGGAAAACGCCGTACTCCTTGGCGACGGCACCGTGCGGCCAGAAGTCGGCGAGCAGCTGGAAGTCGTAGCCCTCCTGCTCGGCGAACGCCCGCAGCGTCGCCTTCGAGTCGACCGAGATGCCGAGCAGTTCGACCTCGTGATCGGCGAACATGTCGAGGTTGTCGCGAAGCGCGCACAGTTCGCCCGTACACACTCCCGAGAAGGCGAGCGGGAAGAACACTAACGCGACTGGCTTCACCCCCCGGAAGTCGCTGAGCCGCACGTGTTCGCCGAATTGGTTGGCGAGATCGAAGTCGGGTGCTTGCGTGTCGTTCTCGAGAGCCATTGCTGCTCGCGCTTCCTTTCGCCACCAAACGTGGGGTCCGGTGGTCCAGCGCACGATCATACGCCTCAGAAACCGCAACGGCTGCGACAACTAGAGTGGAGTCGCGCTTTGCGCGGCGGTCCACAAGATCGCACCCTCAAACCACCCGCACGCTCTACCAGCGTCGAACACTTTTGTGAGGTCATCGGTGCCCATCCACGACCAGGACCCGTACTCGGTGAACCACATCGATCAGGACCCGGACGAGACCGCCGAATGGCAGGAGTCGCTCGACGCTCTCGTCAGCGCCAAGGGTCGCGGTCGCGGTCGCGACGTCATGCTGAGCCTCCTCAAGCGGTCCAAAGATCTGCAGCTCGGCGTGCCGATGGTGCCGACGACCGACTACATCAACACGATCGCTCCCGAGAACGAGCCCGAGTTTCCCGGCGATGAAGAGATCGAGCGCCGCTACCGCGCGTGGATTCGCTGGAACGCCGCGATCACCGTGCACCGTGCGCAGCGTCCCGGCATTGCCGTCGGCGGCCACATCTCGACCTACGCCTCGTCGGCCGCGCTCTACGAGGTGGGCCACAACTGGTTCTTCCGCGGCCACGACCACCCCGGCGGCGGCGACCAGATCTTCTACCAGGGCCACGCCTCCCCCGGCATGTACGCCCGGGCGTACCTCGAGGGCCGGTTGACCGAGGACCAGCTCACCGGCTTCCGCCAAGAGAAGTCGCATCCGACCGGCGGCCTGTCGTCGTACCCGCACCCGCGGCTGATGCCCGAGTTCTGGGAGTTCCCGACGGTCTCGATGGGGCTCGGCCCGATCAACGCCATCCATCAGGCGCAGGCGAACCGCTACCTCACCAACCGCGGCATCAAGGATGCCTCCGACCAGCATGTCTGGGCGTTCCTCGGTGACGGCGAGATGGATGAGGTCGAGAGTCGCGGCGCCCTCCAGTGGGCCGCGAACGACAAGCTCGACAACCTGACGTTCGTCATCAACTGCAACCTGCAGCGGCTCGACGGTCCGGTGCGCGGCAACGGCAAGATCATCCAGGAGCTGGAGTCGTTCTTCCGCGGTGCCGGCTGGTACGTCATCAAGGTCGTCTGGGGCCGCGAGTGGGACGACCTGCTCGCGAAAGACTCGACGGGCGCGCTCGTCAATCTGATGAACGTCACGCCCGACGGTGACTACCAGACCTACAAGGCCGAGTCGGGCGCCTACGTGCGCGAAAACTTCTTCGGCCGCGACCCGGTGACCGCGGAACTGGTCAAGGATCTGACCGATGACCAGGTCTGGAACCTCAAGCGCGGCGGTCACGACTACCGCAAGGTCTATGCCGCGTTCAAGGCGGCGACCGAGCACACGGGACAGCCGACCGTCATCCTCGCCAAGACCGTCAAGGGCTATGGGCTCGGGCCGTCGTTCGAGGGTCGCAACGCGACCCACCAGATGAAGAAGCTCACGCTCGACAACCTGAAGCAGTTCCGCGACGAGATGCGTATTCCGATCACGGATGCCCAGCTCGAGGCCGACCCGTATCAGCCGCCGTTCTATCACCCGGGCGCCGACGACGAAGGCATCCAGTACCTGCAGGAGCGCCGCCGCGAACTCGGCGGTTACCTGCCGGAGCGCCGCTCGAAGTACACCCAGATCACGCTGCCCGGCGACGACGTCTATGAAGACATGAAGAAGGGTTCCGGCAAGCAGCAGGTCGCCACGACGATGGCCTTCGCGCGACTGCTCAAGGACCTGCTGCGCGACAAGGGGATCGGTCAGCGGGTCGTGCCGATCATTCCGGATGAGGCGCGCACGTTCGGTATGGACGCCTACTTCCCGACAGCGAAGATCTACAACCCGAACGGCCAGCACTACACCTCGGTGGACCGCGAGCTGCTTCTGGCCTACAAGGAGAGCCCGCAGGGTCAGATCATCCACACGGGCATCAACGAGGCCGGCGCGTTCGCCGCCTTCACTGCGGCCGGCACCTCGTATTCGACCCAGGGCGAGCCGCTCATCCCGGTCTACGTCTTCTACTCGATGTTCGGCTTCCAGCGCACCGGCGATGCAATGTGGGCTGCTGGCGACCAGATGGCACGCGGCTTCATCATGGGCGCCACGGCGGGACGCACGACCCTGACCGGCGAGGGCCTGCAACACGCCGACGGCCACTCGCACCTGCTCTCGTCGACCAACCCGGCCGTCGTCTCCTACGACCCCGCTTACGGCTACGAGCTCGGGCACATCGTGCGTGACGGCCTTGATCGGATGTATGGCACGGATTCTGAAGGCCGAGCCCATCCGGATCCCAACGTCATGTACTACATCACCGTCTACAACGAGCCGATGCAGCAGCCGGCCGAGCCGGAGAACGTCGACGTCGAGGGCATCGTGAAGGGCATCTACAAGCTCAAGGCGGCAGAGGGCTTCGGTCCGAAGGCGCAGATCCTTGCGTCGGGGGTCGGCATCCCGTGGGCGCTCGAGGCGCAGGAGATCTTGGCACGCGACTGGAACGTGGCAGCGGATGTCTGGAGCGTCACGTCATGGACCGAGCTGCGTCGCGACGGCCTGGCCGCCGACGAGCACAACTTCCTCCACCCCGAGCAGTCTCCGCACGTCCCCTACCTCTGGCAGAAGCTGCAGGGCGCGGAAGGGCCGTTCGTCGGAGTCTCTGATTTCATGCACGCGGTGCAGGACCAGATCCGGCCGTTCGTGCCCGGCGAATACCTCACCCTCGGTGCCGATGGCTTCGGCTTCAGCGACACGCGTGCAGCCGCTCGCCGGTTCTTCAAGATCGACGGGCCCTCGATCGTCGTGCGGGTGCTGCAGTCGCTCGCCCGACGCGGTGATGTCGCCCCGGATGCTCCCGCTCAGGCGATCGAGCGCTATCGGCTGCACGACGTGACGGCGGGTACTTCAGGATCGGCCGGCGGCGAGAGCTGATGTCTCCAGCGGCCCCCGCCGCGGTGGCCTGATGGCAGCCCCGCGCACCAAGCAGCAAACTCTCGCCTGGCTGCGGACGCTGTCGGGCGAACTCTCGACGGCGACCCTGAAACGCCTCGAGGACACTCTGCCGTGGTACCGCGACATGCCCCCGGGCCGCCGCAGTGCGGTCGGGCTGGTCGCCCAGGCGGGGATCACGAGCTTCATCTCCTGGTACGACGACCCGAAGTCGATCCCCTGGATCGCGGCGGATGTCTTCGGCGCTGCGCCGCGCGAACTGCTGCGCTCGGTGAGCCTGCAGCAGACGCTGCAGCTGATCCGGGTGACGGTCGAGGTCGTCGAGCAGCGGGTGAAAGACAGCGAGGAGAGCCTGCGCGAAGCGATCCTGCTGTACTCGCGCGAGATCGCATTCGCGGCCGCCGACGTCTACGCCCGAGCCGCGGAAGCCCGCGGCTTGTGGGATGCCCGCCTCGAGGCCCTGGTGGTCGACTCGATCCTGACCGGCGAATACGACTCGGAGTTGCCGAGCCGCATCGCCGCTCTCGGCTGGAACGGGCATGGCGAGGTGAGCGTGCTCGTCGGCACAGCGCCCCGCATGCTCGACGTCGACATGCTGCGTCGCACGGCGCGGCATCTCGAGGCCGACGTGCTCATCGGGGTTCAGGGCAGCCGCCTCGTCATCGTCATCGGCCGGGTCGATGCCCTCGAGGGCGAGTCGATCACCGAGCCCCGCGCGTTCTTGGAGATCGCGGCCGAGCTCGAACCGGGATTCGGTCCCGGCCACCTCGTGCTCGGGCACGCCGTGCCATCACTGCTCGAGGCCGCCCGCAGCGCGAAGGGCGCCCTCGCCGGGTTCGCTGTCGCGCGCGCCTGGCGCAACGCCCCGCGGCCCGCACTCGCCGATGATCTGCTGCCCGAACGAGCCTTCGCGGGTGACCCGCTCGCCCGCTCGACCCTCATCAACCGCATCTATCGGCCCCTGCAAGACCACTCGACGGAGCTGCTCACGACGCTGTGGTGCTACCTCGACAACGGCCGCTCTCTGGAGGCGACCGCGCGCGAGCTGTTCGTGCATCCGAACACGGTGCGCTACCGCCTCAAGCGCGTCTCCGAGGTCATCGGCTACGACGCAACCGGCGCTCGCGAGGCCCTCATCCTGCAGGCCGCCCTGGTCGTCGGGGCCATCGCTGGGTCGCCGAAGGCGAACTCGGACCGCTGAGCCGCCGCGGCCGCTCGTAGGAATCGCCCAACGATCGCCCAGATGCTTGGTCGGAACCGGCGGGTCGAGCGCCCCGGCGCCTGGCAGGATGGTCTCTCGTGAGTGTCGTCGTCGTTGCCCCCGGCCAGGGATCGCAAACCCCCGGATTCCTCGAACCCTGGCTTGCCGAGCCCCGATTCGCCGAACACCTCGGTGCCCTCGCAGAGGCTGCCGGGCTTGACCTCGTCGCGCACGGCACGGTCTCCGATGCGGACACCATCCGTGACACGGCGGTCGCTCAGCCCCTGATCGTCGCGGCGTCGTTGCTCGCCTTCAGTGCGCTTGCCGGCCACCGGGATCGTCTCGCGGGCGTCGCGGGCCATTCGGTCGGCGAGTTCGCCGCAGCAGCTGCCGCCGGCATCCTCACCGAATCCGACGCCCTCGCCCTGGTACGCGAACGCGGCAGCGCCATGGCGCAGGCGGCGGCGCTCGAGGCGACCGGCATGAGTGCGGTCATCGGCGGCGAAGAAGGCGAACTGCTCGCGAAGCTGGATGATCTCGGCCTCTCCCCCGCGAACTACAACGGCGGCGGGCAGCTGGTTGTCGCGGGCGACCTCGGTGCTCTCGCCCAGCTCGCCGACAACCCGCCCGCCGGGGCGCGAGTCATCCCGTTGCAGGTCGCAGGCGCCTTCCACACGCGCTACATGCAGCCCGCCGTCGATCGCCTCCGAGCCGCCGCAGCGAGCGTCGCCGTTGCCGACCCCGCGACGACCATCTGGACCAACAGCGACGGGTCGGCGGTTTCCTCGGGCGCGGCTTTCGTCGACCTGCTCGTCGGACAGGTCGCCAACCCGGTGCGCTGGGACCTCTGCATGGCGGCGTTCGAGAAAGCCGGCGTCACCGGCCTCATCGAACTCGCCCCGGCCGGCGCCCTCGTAGGCCTCGCCAAGCGCGGTCTGAAGGGGCTACCGACGGTGGCCGTGAAAACGCCCGATGACATCCCGGCAGCCATCGCGCTGATCGAGCAGAGCTGACAAGGATCGAATGACCACCCTGAAGCAGGCCGAAGGGCCCAAGTACACGCGCATCCTGTCGTTCGGAGCCGCCCGCGGCGACCTGACGGTGCCGAACGACGACCTGGTCGG
>NZ_JANMSQ010000157.1:0-17811 GCF_031389465.1 Pseudolysinimonas sp. | reverse complement strand
GCCGTCCAGCCGGTCACGCGCGATGCCACGAAGAGCGGGGTGAACAGCTCGGTGTCGAAGCCGATCAGGTGGTAGGCCGGGCCGCTCGGGTAGTCGAGGTTGGGCTTGATGTCCTTCGTGCTGACCATCGCGTTCTCGAGCGCGTCGTACAGGGCGGCGAGGTCCTGCGCACCGAACTCCTCGACCAGGGTGTCGAGCGCCGCTTTCATGGTCGGCACGCGGGAGTCCCCGTTCTTGTAGACCCGGTGACCGAATCCCATGATCTTGCGCTTCTCGGCGAGCGCAGCATCCAGCCAGCCCTCCGCGGCGTCAGCCGACCCGATCTCGTCGAAGATGTGCATGACGGCCTCGTTCGCCCCGCCGTGCAACGGACCCTTGAGCGCGCCGATCGCCGCGACGACCGCAGAGTACAGGTCGGCGAGCGTCGACGTGACCACCCGCGCGGTGAAGGTCGACGCGTTGAACGAGTGCTCGGCGTACAGGATCATCGACACGTCGAAGGCGGTCACGACGACGAGGTCAGGCACCTCGCCGAAGGCCATGTGCAGGAAGTTCGCCGAGTACCCGAGGTCGTCGCGCGGTTCGACGAGGTCGAGGCCCCGGCGACGACGCTGGATGTAGGCGACGATCGCCGGCAGTTGCGCGAAGAGGGTGATCGCCTTGTCGAGGTTCGCCTCCGGGTCGGCGTCGGCGGCGTTCGGGTCGGCGGCGCCGAGCGCGCTCACGGCGGTGCGCACGACATCCATCGGGTGAGCGTCGACGGGCAGCAGGTCGACCGCCTCCTTCGCCACCGTCGGGAGGTGCCGGCGCGACCGTTCGAGCCGCTCGAAGCCTTCGAGTTGATCGGCGTCGGGCAGCTCGCCCTTCCAAAGCAGGTAGGCCACCTCCTCGAAGGTGCACTTCGCGGCGAGCTCCTGCACGGGGTAGCCGCGGTAGAGCAACGAGTTCGTGTCGGGGTTGACCTTCGAGACCGCGGTGGTGTCGACCACGACGCCCGCGAGGCCCTTCTTGATGTCACTGTCAGCCATGGTCAGCTCCTGTTGTTTCTCAAGTCGAAGGTGAAGACATTCGCGTCGAACTCACCGTAGGCGGAGTAGTCGACGACCTCATAGAGGCGGGACCGGGTCTGCATCGCGGGCACCTCGGAGGCGAGCGTCCCGGTCGCGGCGAGAGCGTCGAGCCCACGCTCGATCGCGCCCATCGCGATGCGTTGCAGCGACACCGGGAAGATCACCATGTTCACCCCGACATCCTGCAGCTGCTGCACCGTGAACAGGTCGCTCTTTCCGAACTCGGTCATGTTGGCGAGGATCGGCACGTCCACCGCCGCGCGCATCGCCTCGAACTCGGTGAGGTCGGCCATCGCTTCGGCGAAGATCGCGTCGGCGCCGGCATCCTGAAGCGCCTTCGCGCGTTCCGTCGCCGCCGCCAACCCCTCGACCCCGCGGATGTCGGTGCGCGCCATGATCACGAAACCCGGGTCGCGGCGGGCCTGCACGGCGGCCCGGATGCGGTTGACGGCCGTCTTCTCGTCGACGACATCTTTGCCATCGAGGTGCCCGCAGCGCTTCGGGTTCACCTGGTCTTCGAGGTGCACGCCCGAGACGCCGGCATCCTCGAGCACCTGCACCGTGCGGGCGACGTTCATCGGCTCGCCGAACCCGGTGTCGCCGTCGATGAGCGTCGGCAGGTCGGTGTTGCGGGAGATCTGCGCGCCGCGCTGAGCGACCTCGGTGAGCGTCGTCAACCCGATGTCGGGAAGCCCCAACTCGTTCGCCATGACGGCACCCGAGATGTAGACGCCCTCGAAGCCCTTGTCGTCGATGAGGCGGGCGCTGAGCGGGGTGAACGCGCCGGGAAACCGCTGGATGCGTCCGCTCGCGAGGCCCGCGCGGAAGGCCTGCCGCTTCTCGGCGGGCGTGACGGTGGAGTGCAGCATCAGAAGGCTTCCCTTCTCGGGGTGTGGTGGCCGATTCCAAGGAACCAGCCGTCGGCTCCGGCGCCCGCGTGCCGAAATTGCTGACACCTTCCGACGAGCCGGGCGTCGAGCATGCACAGCTTCCTTGGAATCGGCTCGTGCGCCAGCATCAGAACAGTCCCTTCGGGGGCGTCGGTAGCCCGGGAGCGACGACGTTGAGACCGACGAGTTCGCCGGCGGTCAGGGATGGCAGACGTTGCGCGACGTCGAGGAAGCGCTCGATCTCGGCGTCGGCGAGCACCCCGGCGGCGAGAGATCGGAACTTGCCGACGTACTGCTCGCGGGCGAACGGCCGGGCGCCGAGCGGATGCGCGTCGGCAACCGCGATCTCGTCGACGATGCGCGACCCGTCGGCGAGGTCGATTTCGACGCGGCCCCCGAACGCCTTCTCGGTGAGGTCGTTCGAGTGGTAGCGGCGGGTCCACTCAGGGTCTTCGACGGTCGACACCTTGTGCCACAACGCGACCGTGTCGGGTCGCCCCGCCCGCGCCGGCAGATACGAGTCGACATGGTGCCAGCTGCCGTCCTGGAGGGCCACCGCGAAGATGTACGGAATCGAGTGGTCGAGCGTCTCCCGGCTCGCGGTGGGGTCGAACTTCTGCGGGTCGTTGGCTCCCGAGCCGATCACGTAGTGGGTGTGATGGCTGGTGTGCAGCACGATGCGTGTCACGTTCGCCGGGTCGCGCAGTTCGGGATGCCGAGCGCCCAAGTCGCGGGCGAGGTCGATCCACGCCTGTGCCTGGTACTCGGCCGAATGCTCCTTGGTGTAGGTGTCGAGGATCGCGCGCTTGGCCTCGCCCGCCTCGGGCAACGGCACCTCGTACCGGCCCTCGGGTCCATCGAGCAGCCAGGCGATGACGCCGTCCTCACCCTCCCAGATCGGCGAGGGCGAGGTCTGCCCGCGCATCGCCCGATCGACGGCTTCGATCGCCATCTTTCCTGCGAAGGCAGGGGCGTAGGCCTTCCAGGTCGAGATCTCGCCTTTGCGCGACTGCCGGGTGGCGGTCGTCGTGTGCAGGGCCTGCGACACGGCTTGGTAGATCACCGACGGATCGAGGCCGAGCACCGTGCCGATGCCGGCTGCTGCCGACGGGCCGAGGTGGGCGACATGGTCGATCTTGTGCTGGTGCAGCGAGATCGCCTTCACCAGGTCGACCTGGATCTCGTAGCCGGTCGCGATGCCGCGCACGAGCGCCGCGCCGTCGGCACCGACGTGTTGCGCGACCGCAAGGATCGGCGGGATGTTGTCGCCGGGGTGCGAGTAGTCGGCGGCGAGAAAAGTGTCGTGGTAGTCGAGTTCGCGCACCGCGACCCCGTTCGCGAACGCCGCCCACTCCGGGCTGTACCGCCCCTCCACCCCGAAGACCGTCGATCCCCCGCCACCGTTGGTTGAGCCTGTCGAAACCGGGTGGGCCTCTGCCTGCCCGCGCGCTGCGACGGCAGGAGCCCTGCCGATCGACGCGACCGCGACCGCCGCGTTGTCGATGACGCGGTTGACGATCATCTCGGCGACCTCAGGCTCGACGGCAACCGGGTCGACGGCGACCAGCGCGACCTTCCACGCGAGCTGATCCTCTTTCGCGAGGTTCTCGTCGGAGCGGTAGGTGCGGAGCGGGTGGAGCTTCATGCGCTGCCTTTCTGGCCCGATGCGGGATGGCCGGCCGGGGTGCGGGCCTCGAGCGTCTCGAGGATGGTGGTGAGGGATGCGTTGAGGTGCACGGTCGTCGCGGATGCGGCGAGCGCGACATCCCCATCGCGGATCGCCGTGCAGATCAGCCGGTGCTCTTCGGCGGAGCGCGCCAGACGGTCGGGGTTTGCGGTCGCGATGCGGCGGGCCCGCGCGAGGTGCAGCCGCACGCCGTCGAGCGCGCCCCGGTATACCGCGTTGCCGAGGGCGTGGTCGAGCGCCGCATCGAACTCGGTGACGAGCGCGTAGTACGCGTCGCTGCCCTCGGTCAGCAGCAGTTCGGGGGCGGATGCGAACCGTGCCGCCAGCGCGTCGAACACGTTGGGGTCGCAGCGCCGAGCCGCGAGACGTGCAGCCTGGGTTTCGAGTGCTTCGCGCAGCTCGAACAGATCGGTGATGCTGGCGGCGGAGACATCCGAGACGACGCCGGTGCGACCGCGGGAGGTGTCGACGAGGCCTTCGAGCGCGAGCCGGGCGAGGGCAGCGCGCAACGGGGTGCGCGAGACCCCGAGTCGCTCGGCGAGTTCGATCTCCGAGAGCGGCGTGCCCGGAAGCAGCTGCCAATGCAGGATCTGCTCCCGCAGGGCCTTGTAAGCCGAATCACTCGCGCGCGCCACGAGGGTTCACGATACGCTGATCCGACCCGTTTGTATACAAAACGAAGCGATCGGATGTAGGTAGACCCGTCGGAGGCGCGTTCGGTATGCAGAACAGGTGATCAGCAGTCGCAGCTGATCGCCCCACCCGACCCGCGAGGGGCGGTCAGGATGTCGACAGCGCGCGTGATCGAGCCCGAGTCGTCGATGATCTCGAGCCCCTCGCGCGCCCAGTACTCGAAGCCGCCGATCATCTCCTTCACGGCGTAGCCGAGCCTGCTGAACTGCAGGGCTGCGCGCGTCGAGCCATTGCATCCTGGGCCCCAGCAGTACACGACCACGGGCGTCGTGATCGGGATGAGGTCCGCCGCGCGGGCGGGGATCTCAGCGTGCGGGAGGTGGATGGCGCCGACGATCCGACCTTGGTGCCACGGCACGTGACCGCGGGAGTCGACGAGCACGAAGTCATCGCCCGCAGCGAAGGCTGCCGCGACGTCGGACGGGTCGGTCTCGAAGCGGAGCTTCGCGGCGAAGTGTTCGACGGCAGCGGCTCGGTCAACGACGGTGACGGTCATGGCTCCACGGTAGGAGCCGCGGTGACATCCGGCCAGTAGCGCGACGGACAGCGATCGAGGAACTGCCGCCAGTACGCTCAGCCGAGTGACCGACGAGACCACGGGTGCGCCGAAGCGTCGGCGGCTCGTCGACACCACCCCGCTGCGCGTCTCGCCGCCGTTCGCCCGCCTGTGGTTCGGCGGGGCGATTTCGGGGGTCGGCGCCCAGTTGACGGTCGTCGCGGTCGGCCTCCAGGTTTACGACATCACCGCGTCCACCCTGGCGGTGTCGCTGGTCGGGGGCATCGCGCTCATCCCGTTGATCGTCGCCGGCCTCTGGGGCGGCATGATCGCGGACGCGTTCGACCGCAAGCGGGTGCTCATCGTGAGCGCCCTAGTCGGCTGGACCTCGGTGATCGGGCTTGCCCTCATCGCCTGGTACGACGCCGGGCTCCCCGCGGGCACGGTTGCGGTCTGGCCGCTGTATCTGTTGGCGACCCTCAGTTCGGTGTCGTCGACAGTGCAGTCGACGACGCGTGCCGCGGTGACCCCGCGCCTCATCCCAGGCCACCTGGTGCCCGCCGCGAGCGCACTCAACGGAATCTCGTTCGGCGTGCAGCTCACCCTCGGGCCGGCGCTCGCTGGTGTGCTCGTCGCTGCGGTGGGCTACGGCTGGACCTACCTCGTCGACATCCTGCTGTTCACGACGATGTTCCTGGGCATCGTCACGCTTCCGCGGATGGCGCCGTCGGAAGGCGTCGAGCGCCCGGGGTGGAAGTCGCTCAAGCAGGGCGTCGACTTTTTGCGCACAGCTCCCAACATCCGCATGTCGTTCTTCGTCGACATCGTCGCGATGACCTTCGGCCGCCCGCACGTGCTGTTCCCCGCACTCGGGGTGCTCGTCTTCGGCGGCGGCCCGGTCACCGTCGGCATCTTGACCGCGGCGATGGCGGTCGGCACCTTCTTCGCCAGCCTGTTCAGCGGGCCCGTCGGGCAGGTGCACCGGCACGGGGTGGCGATCGGCCGGGCGATCACCGTCTACGGCGGCTTTGTGCTCCTGCTCGGCCTGACCGTGCTCGGCATGCAGATCGGCCTCGCAAACGGATGGGTCGCCGAAGTCGGCACGGAGTTCAGCGAGGTCAACCCCGTCGCTCTCGGCATCGCTGCCTTCGCGATGTTCGGCATGGGCGCGAGCGACGAAATCAGCGCGATCTTCCGCAGCACGATGCTGCTGATGGCATCCCCCGACGGGATGCGAGGGCGGCTGCAGGGCATCTTCACCGTCGTCGTCACCGGTGGGCCGCGCATCGGCGACCTCTACGTCGGCGTGTTCGCGACCGCGGTGGCGTTGTGGTTCCCCCCAGTGCTCGGCGGCATCCTCATCATCGGGCTGATCGCGTTGCTCGTGCGGGTGCAGCGCGGTTTCCGAGACTACGACGCGCGGCAGCCCACTCCCTAGTCCGCCCGGGCAGGGATGTCGACGGCGACGCCGAGCGGGAGCCAGCGGACGCGGTCGCTCAGCCTCGATCGCTCGAGGGCCGCGCGCGTCTGCGGCTCGGGTTCGGAGAAGTGGCTCCAGCCTTCGTAGTGCACCGGGATGGCGACCCGCGGCGCGAGGCGGTCGAGCACGCGAGCGGCATGGCGACCGTCGAGGGTGTAGCGCAACGGTCCGGTGATCGGGAAGCGGACAGCGCCGATATGGATGAGCGCGACGTCGATATCGAGACGACGCGCGACGTCGTGGAGGCCGGAAAAGTCGACGGTGTCGCCGCTCATCCACAGCGCGGTGGTGCTCTCGCCGGGGAGCGCGACCGCGAAGCCGACGACAGGTCCGACGATGGGGCGACTGAGGGGCGGCCCGTGTCGGCCCGGGGTCGCGGTGACAACCAGGCGGGCACCTCCGGCGCGTTCGATCGTGGTCGTCTGCCAGGTGTCGAGCCCGACGATGTTGTCGCCGCCGAGTCGCTTGCGGGCGGACCGGGTGGTGACGACGACGGGAACGTCGGCGAGGAATTCCCGGCCGGCATCGTCGAGGTTGTCGCCGTGCTGGTCGTGGCTGAGCAGGACGGCATCGATGCGACCGAGGTTGTCCCGCGCGATGGCCGGCCCGGTGGTCTTGACCGAGGAAGCCCCCGGGCCGAAGCCGTAGCGTCGGCCAGGAGGGTCGAACGTCGGATCGGTGAGGATGCGCCAGCCATCGAACTCGACGAGGGCCGTGGGCCCGCCGATGCGGGTGACCCGCATCCCCAGGCCGGGTTTCTTGTCGGAGGACGTCTTCTTCGAAGCCATAGTTCCGTATTCTGCACCCATGACCGAACGGCGTTTTCCGTCGTGGCTGTTCCCCGCGATCGCGGGGGTAGCGGCGGTCGCGTTCGGTCTCGGCGTCGCCGAACTCGTCGCCGGACTCCTCGCGCCGCGGGCCAGCCCGGTGCTCGTGGTCGGCTCGCTGCTCATCGACGTCGCGCCCTCGTGGGCAAAAGATGCCGCGATCGCCCTCTTCGGCACCGCCGACAAGGTGGCACTGCTCGTCGGCATCGGTGTGGTGCTGGTCGCTCTCGCGGCCGCTGCCGGTGTGCTGCAATCCCGCCGCCCGTTGCTCGCCCGGTTGCTGATCGCGGCCGGCGGCATCTTCGGCATCGTGGCGGCGGTGACGCGGGCGGGGGCATCCATTCTCGACGCGGTGCCGGCCACCGTTGCGACGGTCGCCGCGACGCTCGCGCTCACCGCGCTGCTGAACCGCCGGCCGGTTGAGCCGCCGCCGGTCGGCGATCTCAGCCGGCGGCGGTTCCTCAGCTGGGCCGGTGGTGCGGGCGTGATCGGCGCGCTCGCGGCGGTCAGCGGGTTCGCCCTGCAGTCGGGAGCCCGCGTCGTCACCGCGGTGCGCGAGACGTTCACTCTTCCGACGCCCGACGTTGCCGCGGCTCCCGTGCCCGCCGGGGCGGAACTCGGTGTCAACGGTCTCACCCCGGTGATCACGCCCAACGCCGACTTCTACCGCATCGACACTGCGCTGCAGGTTCCCAACCTCGACCCGGCCACGTGGCGCCTGCGCATCCATGGGCTCGTCGAGAACGAGATCGAGCTGACCTGGGACGAGCTCATCGCCCTGCCGCTCGAGGAGAGCCACACGACGCTCATGTGCGTATCGAACCCGGTCGGCGGCGAACTCGTCGGCACCGCACTCTGGCTCGGCTACCCGATCCGCGAGCTGCTCGCGCGTGCGAAACCGACGAGCGACGCCGACATGGTGCTCTCGCGCAGCTCGGACGGGTTCAGCGCGTCGAGCCCGCTCGAAGCGCTCACCGACGACCGCAACGCGATCCTCGCGATCGGCATGAACGGCGAGCCCCTGCCACTCGAACACGGCTTCCCGGTGCGGATGGTCGTGCCCGGTCTCTACGGGTACGTCTCGGCGACGAAGTGGGTGGTCGAGCTGCAGATCACCCGCTTCGACAAGGCTCGGGGCTACTGGACCGACCGTGGCTGGAGTGCCCGTGGCCCGGTCAAGATCTCGTCGCGCATCGACGTTCCCCGCGGTTCGGCCAGTGCGGGCGAGGTGGTCGTTGCGGGTGTCGCATGGCACCAGCACACGGGCATCGCCGGCGTCGAGGTGTCGATCGACGACGGGCCGTGGCGGGATGCCGAGCTCGCCTCGGCGATCTCGGAAGACACCTGGGTGCAGTGGCGTTACCGCTGGGATGCCGACCCCGGGTCGCATGTGCTGAAGGTGCGGGCGACCAGCGTCGACGGCGAGGTGCAGACCGCGGAGCTGGCCGGTGTCGCGCCCGATGGGGCGACCGGCCACCACACCGTCACCATCGACGTGGTCGAGTAGCGCGCGTCAGCGGGCGGGTCGCGACCTACTCTTTCGCGCCGGTGAATGCGAGGACGCCGCCGAGGCCGATCATCATGACTCCGCCGGTCGCTCCGAGTCGCTCGATCCGCTTCGGCGAGCGCGCAAACCAGTCGCGGGCCGACCCGGCGGCGAGCGCCCAGGCCCCATCGCTGAGCAACGCGAGCACGAGGAAGATGCCGCCGAGCAGCAGCATCTGGCCGGGAACCCAGCCGGCTTCGGGGGCGACGAACTGCGGCAGCACGGCGACGAAGAAGGCGATCGTCTTCGGGTTGGTGATGCCGACGACGAACCCTTCACCGAGCATCCGCCGGGTCGACTTGGGCGCGACTCCCGCCGTCATGCTCTCGGCGGTGCGCGTGCGGTGCCGGATCGCCTGCACGCCGAGGAAGACGATGTAGGCCGCACCGGCGAACTTGAGGATCGTGAACACGACGGTCGACTGGGTGATGATCGCCCCGACGCCGAACGACACCGCGACGATGATCGGCACGATGCCGATCGCGTTGCCGAGCACACTCAGCAGCCCGCCGCGCCGCCCGAGCGCGAGCGAGCGGCCGACGACGAACAGCACCGTCGGGCCGGGCATGATCACGAGCACGATCGCGGCTGCCAGGAATGCGAGGAGATTTGGCAGCGGAAGCATGGCGCCACGGTACTCCGGTCGGGAACGATCGACGGATGCAGAGCCGTTTCGTGATCCTCCACGGCTGGGAGAACCGCCGCCCGACCGACCACTGGCAGCACTGGCTCTTCGACCAGCTCAGCGCGCAGGGCCGGGATGTCGACTACCCGCAGTTGCCCGACCCCGACGCCCCCGACCTCGCCACCTGGCTCGATCTGCTCGACGGGCTGGTGACCCGAGGCGAGCGCCCGGTGACCCTCATCGCGCACAGCCTCGCGGCATCCCTCTGGCTCACACACCGCGCGCGCGGCGGGTCGCCCGGGCTCGTCTCTCGCCTCGCCCTCGTCGCGATCCCGTCGCCAGCGGTGTTGCGGCCGACGGTCGTCGCACCCTTCGTGGAGCACCCGCCGTCGATTGCCGCGCTTCCGGGCGTCGAACAGATCGTGTTCGACGGGGAGGGCGACTCGTACTCGCCCGGCGGGGTGCACGCTGACTACGCGATCGACGCTGCGATCCCGGTGGAGCCGGTACCCGGTGGCGGCCATCTCACCCCCGACTCCGGATTCGGGCCGTGGCCGCGCATCCTCGAGTGGACGCTCGCCGACCCAGAGGTGCCAAGCTGAATGTATGACGAATAGCGGACTTCGCTGGGGCATCCTGGGGGCGGGCGGCATCGCCCGCATGCAGGTGGGCGACATGCAGCAGCACGGCTACACCGTCACCGCGGTTGCCGCCCGGGATCTCGCGAAGGCGCAGGCATTCGCCGACGAGTTCGACATCGCGACGGCGTATGGCAGTTACGAGGAACTCGCGGCCGACCCGGGTATCGACGCGATCTACATCGCGACGGTGCACCCGACCCACGCGGCGACCGCGCGTCTCGCCCTCGAGGGCGGCAAGCACGTGCTGGTCGAGAAGCCGTTCACGATGGATGCCGCTGAAGCGCAAGAGCTCGTAGACCTGGCTACCTCGAAGAAGCTCGTCATTCTCGAGGCGATGTGGACCCGCTGGTTGCCGCACATGGTGCGCATTCGCGAGATCCTCGCCGCAGGTCTGCTCGGCGAGGTGCGCACGGTCACGGCCGACCATGACCAGAAGATCGACCACATCGCGAGGTTGATCCGCCCCGAGCTCGGCGGTGGTGCGCTGCTCGACCTCGGCATCTACCCCGTGTCACTCGCCTGGGATGTGCTCGGCGCACCCGACACCGTTCTTGCCCACGCCACGATGACGGATGCCGGCGTCGACCGCGAGACCGCGATCATCCTCGGCTACCCGTCGGGCGCTCACGCCGTGATGCAGGTGCAGATGAGCGGCACCGGCCCGAACCGCGCCGCGATCGTCGGCACCGAGGGGCGCATCGAAATCGACTCGGTCTGGTACACCCAAACCGCCTTCACCCGCTACGACGCTGCCGGCGAAGTGGTCGAACGGTTCGACGAGCGCGACCCTGGTCGGGGCATGCAGTTCCAAACGGCCGAACTCGAACGCATCGTCGCCTCGGGAAAACTCGAGGGCGACATCCTCCCGCCGTCACAGACCGTCGCGATCATGGAGACCCTCGACGAGGTGCGCCGCCAGATCGGGCTCAGCTACCCGGGCTGACCGCCGTTCGCGCCTCAGGCCATCGTCGCGATGTCGATCACGAAGCGGTAGCGCACGTCGGAGTTCAGCACGCGCTGCCAGGCCGCGGTGATCTCGTCGGCGGCGATGAGCTCCGTTTCGGGCACGACGCCGTGTTCGGCGCAGAAGTCGAGCATCTCCTGCGTCTCGCGGATGCCGCCGATGCTCGATCCCGCGAACGACCGGCGGTTGCCGAACAGCGCGAAGACGGGAACAGGGAGCGGCTCGGGCGGGGCGCCGACGTTGACGAGCACCCCGTCGAGGCGCAGCAACTTGAGGTAGGCCGCAAGGTCGATCTCTGCCGAGACCGTGTTGAGGATGAGGTCGAACTCGTTCTTCAGCTTCTCGAACGTGGCGGCATCGCTCGTCGCGTAGTAGTGGGCAGCGCCGAACGCGCGGCCGTCTGCCTCCTTGGCAAGCGACTGCGAGAGCACCGTGACCTCGGCGCCGAGCGCGACGGCGAGCTTGACCCCGAGGTGGCCGAGACCGCCCATTCCGACGACGGCGACCTTGCGGCCGGGCGACGCGTTCCAGTGCTTGAGGGGCGAGTAGGTCGTGATGCCCGCGCAGAGCAGGGGCGCGGCGACGGCGAGGTCGATGGCATCCGGGATGCGCAGCACGAAGTCCTGATCGACGACGATGTGGGTCGAGTACCCGCCCTGGGTGACCGTGCCGTCGCGATCGACGATCGCGTAGGTGCCGACATTGCCGTTCTCGCAGTACTGCTCGAGCCCGGCCCGGCAGTTGACGCAATCCCGGCAGGAGTTCACCATGCAGCCCACGCCGACCCGATCGCCGACCGCCCACTTCGTGACGTCGGATCCGACCGCCGACACCACACCGGCGATCTCGTGCCCGACCGTGAGCGGGTAGGTCTGAGCGCCCCAGTCGCCGCGCACGGTGTGGATGTCGGAGTGGCAAATGCCCGCGTAGGCGATCTCGATGAGCACGTCGGCGGGCCCGACGTCACGACGCTCGATCGTCGTCCGGAGGATGTCGGCGGTGGGAGAGGCGGCAGCGTAGGCAGTGACAGTCAGCACCCCACCACGTTAGGTGCTCGCCGCTGGGCGCACGCTCTGCCACGATGTGCGCATGTCAGCGTTGACAACCATCGGTCTCCCGGTCGCCCTCGGCATCATCATGTTCGGGCTCGGGCTCTCGCTCACCCCCGCCGACTTCGCCCGGGTGGGAAAGCATCCGAAGGCGGTGCTGATCGCCCTCGCCTGTCAACTGATCCTGTTGCCGGCGATCTGCTTCGGGCTCGTCGTGCTCTTCCAGTTGCCTCCGATCCTCGCGGTCGGCATGATCCTGCTCGCCGCGGCGCCCGGTGGCACGACGGCGAACCTCTACTCGCACCTGTTCCGCGGGGATGTCGCGCTCAACGTGACCCTGACGGCGATCAACTCGATCGTGGCGCTGTTCACCCTGCCGCTGCTGACGAATCTCGCAATCTCGATCTTCCTGCCGAACGAGGAGGGGCTGGGCATCCAGTTCAACAAGGCCGTCGAAGTCTTCCTCATCGTGCTCGTGCCGATCGTGCTCGGGATGCTCGTGCGGCGGCTCGCGCCCGCGTTCGCGGACCGGATGGACAAGCCCGTGCGTATCGCGTCGATGATCATCCTCGCGATCGTGATTGTCGGCGCGCTCATCTCCAACCGCGAACTCTTCTTCGACAACATCGGTCGCCTCGCCGGCATCACGATCCTGTTCTGCGCCCTCAGCCTGACGATCGGATTCTTCGTGCCGCGGCTGTTCCGGGTGGAACCGCGGCAGGCGGTGGCGAGCGCTTTCGAGATCGGCATCCACAACGCGACCCTCGCGATCGTCATCGCGCAAACCGTCATCGGCAGCGTCGAGATGTCCCTTCCCGCCGCCATCTACGGAGTGCTGATGTTCTTCGTCGCCCTCGCGTTCGGTTTCCTCATTCGGGGCCGCGTCGCGAAGGAGGCGCCCCCCGCTACGGCGTGATCTCGCCAGCGGGAGGTAGCTCCCGACGGCGGTTCGCCGCCCGGACGGCGCCCATCGACGCGACGACGACAAGCGCGATCGCCACCAGGTCCCAGACCTCGAGCGTCTGGTGCAGCACGACGAATCCGGCCCCGGCGGCGAGCGCAGGAGCGAGGCTCAACAGGATCGAGAAGGTGTCGGCGGGCAACCGACGCAGGGCGAGCAGCTCGAGCCCATAGGGGATCGCCGACGACAGCACGGCGACGCCGAGCCCGAACAACAACACCGACGGATCGAGGAACGCCGACCCGGCCGTCGCGATACCGAACGGCAGCACCCCGAGTCCGCCGATCGCCGCCGCGATGGCGAGACCGTCGAGCCGGGCGAAGCGTTTGCCGGTGCGCGCCGACATCAGGATGTAGCCGACCCACAGCACCCCGGCGCCCGCGGCGAACCCGACGCCGATCGGATCGAGGTGGTCGAACCCGCCGCGCCCGAGCAACGCCACCCCGGCGAACGCGAGCGCCGCCCACAGCCAGGCCGAGGCGCGGCGCGCGATGACGACCGAGAGCACGAGCGGTCCCAGGTACTCGATCGTGACGGTCGGCCCGAGTGGCAGTCGCTCGAGCGCGAGGTAGAACAGCACGTTCATCGCGCCGAGCACGACTCCGAACCCGGCAACCGTGAGCCAGTCCGCTCGCGATCTGCCGCGGAAGTGCGGTCGGAAGATCGCGAGCAGCAGCATCGCCGAGAACACGAGACGCAGCGTGACCGTGCCGACGGGTCCGGTCGACGGAAACAGCAGCACGGCGACCCCGGCGCCGACCTCCTGGCAGATGAGCCCGGCGACCACCATCCCCGAGGCGACGGCCGCCCCGCCGAATCGGTCCGAGGCGCTCATATGGCTCAGCCTAGGTCGACCCGCCGACGCGCTCAGGCGACGGAAAAAGGCCCCGGACTCGGTCATCCAGACGCGGCCGGGGCCTTTCGTTGTTGTGTGCGCGAGGGGGGACTTGAACCCCCACACCCTTGCGAGTACTGGCACCTGAAGCCAGCGCGTCTGCCAATTCCGCCACTCGCGCGCGACCGCAACGGTATCACGACGGGCGCTCCTCAGGACCCCTGGCGTCTCTCATCCGGTTCGGAGGCCTCGCCGACTAACATCGAATCACCGTACCGGCCCCCGCTCGGGGTGCCGTCTGCATCCGAAGGGGCCGCGTGGGGATCCTCGACAGCTTCGAGAAAAGCCTCGAACGCGTCGTCAACGGCGCGTTCGCGAAGGCCTTCAAGAGCGGTCTGCAGCCCCTCGAGGTGACCGCGGCCCTCCGCCGCGAACTCGACACGAAGGCGGCGGTGGTCGCGCGCGACCGCATCCTCGTGCCGAACCGCTTCGTCGTGCGGCTGGCGAAGGGCGATTTCGAGCGGATGGTGAACCTGGGACCTGCGCTCATCGACGAGTTCACCCAGCTCGTGCAGCAGCACGCCACGGCTCAGCGCTATGCCTTTGCCGGCGGCATTTCGATCGAGTTGCAACACGATCCCGCGATCACCGAGGGAACGGTGAGCATCGACTCGCAGAACGTGAAGGGTGCGATCGCGTGGAACCCGGTGCTCGACATCGGCGGCAAGCGCTACCCGCTCACGAAGGCCCGCACCGTGATTGGGCGCGGCAGCGAGGCCGACATCACCGTGGATGACACCGGCACCTCACGCAAGCACGTCGAGATCCTCTGGGATGGCACTCGCGGCCAGGTGAACGACCTCGGGTCGACGAACGGCTCGAAGCTCAACGGGCAGCCAGTCACCAAGGCGCCGCTGCCGGCCGACTCGGTGATCGAGATCGGCCGCACCCGAATCGTGTTCCGCGTGCTCGCGCAAGCCGCGGATGTCGACCAGTTCGCGGATCTGCGGTAGGCCCGGAATGAGCGAACTCACCCTTCTCGTGCTGCAGCTGGCATTCCTGTTGCTGCTCTGGGGTTTCGTGTTCTTCGTCATCTACTCGCTGCGCTCCGACCTGTTCGGGCAGCGTGCGCGTCGAATGGTCTCGCCCGCCCCGCTCCCGCTCGAGGCCGCCCCCGCGCCTCGGGCCGCGGCATCCATTCCCCCTCCCGCCACCGAGCCGGTCGCTCGAGCTGACCCGGCGGCGACCGCGGCCACACCGACACGGCTGGTGATCATCTCGGGCCCGCGCGAGGGAGTCGAAATCGACCTTCCTCCCGAGCAGTTGACGATCGGGCGCTCGAGCGAGTCGGGGCTCGTGATCCGCGACGACTACACCTCCACCCACCACGCGCGACTCATGCTGTGGGACGAGAACTGGGTGATCCAAGACCTCGACTCGACGAATGGCACCTTCCTCGACGGCACCCGGGTGACCCTGCCGACGGCGGTGCTGCCGGGCACGCCGGTGACGATCGGCACGACCACCTTCGAGTTGCGGCGGTAGGCGCGTGACGTTCACCCCGCTCAGTGCGGCCGTCTCCCACGTCGGCAGGATCCGGTCGAACAACCAGGACTCCGGGTACGCGGGTCGGCACCTGTTCATCGTTGCCGACGGGATGGGCGGCCACGCCGGCGGAGACGTCGCGTCGGCGATCGCGACAAAACGGCTCGCGGAGGCCGACACCGACTTCGCCGCCGTCGAGGACGCCGAGGCCGCCCTTCGCGCCGCGATGATCGCCGCGAACTCGCTGCTCGCCGAGACGGTATTCGAGCACAGCGAGCTGACCGGGATGGGTACGACAGTGTCGGGCATCCTGCGCGTTGGCGATCAGGTCGCGCTCGTCCACATTGGCGATTCGCGCGTTTACCGCTTCCGGGCCGGCGAACTCACGCAGGTCACCGCCGATCACACCTTTGTGCAGCGCCTCGTCGACTCAGGCCGCATCACCGCCGACGAGGCGGCCGTTCACCCGCGCCGCTCCGTACTCATGCGGGTCTTGGGGGATGTCGACGCGGCCCCCGAGATCGACACCAAGATTCTCGACACCCAGTCCGGCGACCGCTGGTTGTTGTGCTCCGACGGGTTGTCGAGCTACGTCTCGGAAGACAAGCTCGCGTCGATCCTCGCCGCCGTGCGTTCCCCGCAGGGCGCCGCCGATCGGATGGTGAAAGAGAGCCTCGACCACGGCGCGCCCGACAACGTCACGGTGGTGATCGCCGACATCGACGGCGGCGAACCGGTCGCGGCCTCGGAGCCCGCGGGTTTCGTCGGCTCCGCTGCCGCGCCGCTCATGTTCGACGGCGCCGAGGACGAGCGGCGTCCCATCCGCCTCCCGACGCTTCTGCTGCACCCCCTCAAGTCGACCCCTCCGGAAGACGCGCACTTCGAGCCCGAGCGTGAGGAGTTCCTCGAGCAGCTGATCGAGGAGGACCGCAAACGGGCGGGTCGCCGCCGGGTCACCTGGCTCCTCGTCGTGGCGATCGCGATCGCGGCGATCGTGACGGCCGTCGTTCTCGCCTACCAGTGGACCCAAACCCACTACTACGTCGGAGTCGCCGAGGATGGCACGGTCGCGATCTTCCAGGGCGTGCAGCAGAACATCGGGCCGATCTCGCTCTCGCACGTCGAGCAGAGTTCCGAGGTGCGGGCCGAGGATCTGCCGATGTTCGAGCGGCGGCAGGTCGAGGCGACCATCAACGCCGATGATCTGCGCGACGCTCACGACATCCTTGATCGCCTGCACCGGGTCGTCGAATCCGGGGCCGACCCGTGAGCACCGGAGTGACCGCCAGCCCGCCGATCGACGCGACTGCGGGACCGGCCTTCACCGAGAGCATCCGGATCCGGTTGCGCACCCCGTCACGCCGGCGCAACCTCGAACTGGGTCTGCTGCTGTTCGCGATCGCGATCGGGCTGACCGCTCTCGTTCTCGCCGAATTCGGCGCACTCGGCCGCCTCGATCCCGGGGTGCTCGGCCTGACGATCGGGTTGTCGGTGCTGATCCTCGGACTCCACGTGGCGATGCGCGTCGTCGCCCCCGACGCCGACCCGTTCCTCGTCCCGATCGCGACCGTGCTCAACCTGATCGGGATCGCCGAGATCACCCGGCTCGACATCGCACACGGCGACACCGGCTGGGATGCCTTCGGGGTGCGGCAGGTCGTCTGGTCGGCCATCGCGGTGCTCGCCGCCGGCGGAGTACTCGTGCTGATCCGCAACCACCGGGTTCTGCAGCGCTACCGCTTCGTCGCCGGTTTCGTCGCCATCGTCCTTCTCGTGCTGCCATTCCTGCCGATCATCGGGCGCAACGTCAACGGAGCGCAGGCCTGGATCAGCCTGGGCGTCGCCACCTTCCAGCCCGGCGAGATCGCCAAGATCGCGCTGGCCGTGTTCTTCGCCGGCTACCTCGTGACGGCACGCGATTCGCTGAGCATCGTCGGTCGGCGCATCCTGGGCTTCACCTTCCCGCGCATCCGCGACCTCGGGCCGATCCTGGTCGTCTGGTTGCTGTCGATGGCGGTCATCGTCTTCCAGCGCGACCTCGGCAGCGGCCTGCTCTACTTCGGCCTGTTCCTGGTCATGATCTACGTCGCGACCGGCCGCCCGAGTTGGGTCGTGCTCGGCGTTGTGCTGTTCGTCGGCGGCGCCTGGATCGCGGCCCGCAGCCTCGAGTATGTCGGCGGTCGCTTCTACGGCTGGCTGAACACCTTTGACAGCGACCTGTACGAGCAGGGCGGCGGAAGCTTCCAGCTCGCGAACGGACTGTTCGGGCTCGCCGACGGCGGCCTTCCCGGCACAGGTCTCGGGCGGGGCAATCCCGACATCACCCCGCTCGCCGAAAGCGACTTCATCGTCGCCAGCCTCGGCGAGGAGCTCGGGCTGATCGGGCTGTTCGCCATCCTGGCCCTCTACCTGCTGTTCGTCTCGCGCGGGTTCCGCATCGGTTTCACCGGGCAGGACGACTTCGGCCGCCTGCTCGGTGTCGGACTGTCGTTCGTCGTCGCG
>NZ_JANMSQ010000147.1:0-1510 GCF_031389465.1 Pseudolysinimonas sp. | reverse complement strand
GAGACGGCGCAGCTCGCCGACGTCGTGCTCCCGGTTCCCCAGTGGGCCGAGGAGGAGGGCACGATGACCTCCCTCGAGGGTCGGGTGCTGCGCCGCAGGCGGGCGATCGATCCGCCTTCGGGTGTGCGCGACGAACTGTGGATCCTCAGCGAACTCGCGCGGCGACTCGACGCGCCCGGGCGGTTCGACCTCGACGCGGAATCCGTGTTCGACGAGTTGTGTCGGGCGACTGCGGGCGGCACTGCCGACTATTCGGGGATCAGCTACCCGCTGCTCGATTCCGGGGCAGCCGTTCACTGGCCGTATCCGGCTGGGAGCACCGGCACGCCGCGACTGTTCCGCGACCGCTTCGCGCACGACGACGGCCTCGCGCGGCTCGTGAGCGTTCGGCCTGCATCGGAGCCGGGGCCCGCGGGCGTCGACGGCACCTTGACCCTCATCACCGGACGCTTGCTCGAGCACTACCAGTCGGGAACTCAGACGCGACGGGTGGCCGAACTCGCGGATGTGCATCCGCACGCCGAGGCACAACTCCATCCGGTCGCCGCCGAACGGCTCGGCCTGACCGACGGTGACCTGGCCGAGTTGACCAGCGCGAGCGGCGCAGTGCGTGCTCTCGTGCGACTGAGCCCCGACATCCGTCATGACACGGTCTTCCTGCCCTTCCACTACCCCGATCTGGAGACCGCGAATCTGGTGACCCGGTCCGATACCGACCCCATCTCGGGCATGCCCGAGTTCAAGCGCACCGTCGTGCAGATGCGACTCGTGGAGGCCCGGGATGCCTGAACGCATCGTGCTCGTCGGCTTCGGCCCCGTCGGCGCTCGGTTCGCCGAAGAGCTGCTCCCGCTGGTCAACAGCGGCGCTGTCGCGCTGACAATCGTCGGAGCCGAAGAGGACGACGCGTACAACCGCGTGCTGGTCTCTGAGTTCGCCGTCGGGTTGGTCGACCGGGCGTCCCTCACCGTGTGCGCCGCCGACGACCTGCGGGCCGCAGGGGTCGTCGTGTTGACCGGGATGACCGTGCGTGCCCTGCTGCGTTCGAGAAACACCGTGCGCCTCGCGGACGGAACCGAACTGCCCTACGACCGGCTCGTGCTCGCGACCGGGGCGCGAGCGTTCGTGCCTACCCTCGACGGCGTGCGCCGCATCCGGCGCGACGGGCTGATTCCCGCGGAGGATGCCCGCGACCTCGACTCTGCCGGCGTGGCGTTCCCGGGCGGCGTGACGGTACTCCGCGACTTGGCCGACGCCGAGCTGGTGCGCGCCACGGTCGAGGCCGGCGGGCGAATCGTCGTTCTCGGTGCCGGCGTTCTCGGCATGGAGTTCGCGCTCGCCGCCGTCTCCCGGGGCGCGGAGGCGTGCGTTGTCCATCACGGCGCCGTGCCGATGGAGCGGCAACTCGATCGCGGCGCGGGCACGGTGCTCGCCGCTGCCGCGCGACGAGCCGGGGTCGCCACGATCGCTCACACCCGCGCCGAGTCGGTGCTGCTCGCACACGACGACAAC
>NZ_JANMSQ010000081.1:0-2245 GCF_031389465.1 Pseudolysinimonas sp. | reverse complement strand
CGAAACCAAAACCGTCTGGCACACGAAAGCTCTCATCTGAGCCGACCCTCCCGAATGTCACGAAATGGTGAACGGGAGGTAACGAAAAGGTAACGCGCGTGGTAGCGTCGTCGGCACCCGCAGAGTCGCGGGACCCGCTACCCGAGGGCGATGTCATGGCGACAGTGTCGACCAGCATGGGTGCCGACCGGCACCTCTGGCACGTCAGCGCCGCCGCCCTCGTGACCGTCGCATCGGTCGCCGTGCTCGTGCTCGCGCCCGGCGCGACGAACGCCTACGGGGCCAACCTGATGGGACCGTTACGCACCCCCGGTGAGGCGGCGTTCATCGCGGCGCACCGCGGCGACCGGGCGAGCGCTCCCGAAAACACGGTGCCGGCCTTCGCGGCGGCGGTCGTCAGCGGCTCCGATTTTCTCGAGGTCGACGTGCAGCTCACCGCCGACGGTTACCCGGTGCTCATCCACGATCTGACCGTCGACCGCACGACGACCGGGGTGGGCGCGGTCGCCGACCTCACGCTCGCCGAGATCCGCACGCTCGACGCGGGTTCGTGGTTCGCGCCGACGTTCGCCGGAGTGCAGGTGCCGCTGTTCGACGAGTTCCTCGGCATCCTCGCCGGAGCTCCCGAGGTGACCGCCCTCGTCGAACTCAAGGGCACCTGGACGGCGGATGATGTCGAGACTCTCCTCGGCGCCATCTACTTCCGCGGTGTGCAGGACCGCCTGGTGTTCGCATCGTTCTCGCCGACCACGGTGACGGCTCTGCACGACACGGCCCCCGCCATCCCGCGCGTGCTGATTCGCCGGGTGCTGCCGCTCGACCCGGTCGCGGTCGCGCAGCGGTTCGACGCGATCGCGATCATGACGCGATCGTCGGCCCTCGCGGAGCGGCCCGATGCCGTGGAACGGATGCACGCCGCCGGCCTCGGCGTGCTGCTCTACACCCTCAACAGCGAAGAGCGGTGGGGTGAAGCGCTCTCGTACGGTGTCGACGGCATCGTCACTGACACGCCGTCAGCGCTCGACGCCTGGATCGCGCAGACCGCCCCCGGCACGTGACCCGCAGAGGCTAGGCGGATTCGAGGAGGGCGCGGTAGAACGCGATGCCGCGCAGGTAGGCGTCGACGCGGATGCTTTCGTCGATCGCATGCAGGCCAGCGAGTTCGGCCTTCGTCAACTCGAATGGCGTGAACCGGTAGACGGCATCGGTGAGCCGGGTGAAGTGGCGCCCGTCGGTCGCGCCGAGCATCGCGTAAGGCACCGCCACGGCGTCGGGATGCGAGCTGGCGAGGGCCCCGACGAGCCGCTCCCACGGGCGGCCGGTTGCCGGGGCGGTGGGCGGCGGGTCGGATCCGCGAACGATCCGCACCGCGATGCGGTCGTCGGCGATGTCACGGCGGATGCGTCCGACCTCCGCCTCGATCGTCGACCCGGCGACGATCCGCATGTTGACGGTGGCGATGGCAACCTCCGGCAGCACGTTGTCGGCCGCCGCCCCGCGCAACCGGGTGACCACCCGCGTCGTGCGGATGAGGGCGTTCGCCTCGTCGCTTCCCCTAGCGAGAGCGCGTAGCAACACCGGACGGAAGAGCCGTGGATGTCGGTAGGCAAGCCCGAGGATTCCCCGAGCCCGCGAGGCGAGGGCAGCGAACATCGGGTACGCCGTCGGCGGGAGTCCGGCCGGGACCTGCCGCGACACCCGCTGGATGGCGCGGGCGAGTCGCACGGTCGCCGTCACCCCGGAGCGCGGCGGATGGGCCGCGTGCCCGCCGGGTTCCTTGGCGCGCAATTCGATCGTCGCGATGCCTTTCTCGGCGATTCCGATGACGGCGGTCGGCTCGCTCACGCCGGGGAACTGCCCCTGCACGACGGCGCCGCCTTCGTCGAGCACGAAGGCGACGGCGACGCCGCGCTCACCCAGCACCGCGACGGCACGCTCCGCCGCCGAGCCGTGAACCTCCTCGTCGCCGCCGAAACTCAGGTACACGTCGTGTTCGGGCACGAAACCGCTGGTGAGCAGATCCTCCACCGCTTCGAGGATGCCGGCGAGCGCCCCCTTGTCGTCGATCGTGCCGCGTCCCCACACCCGGCGTGCGCCATCCGGGTCGGTCGTCAGATCGGCGTCGAACGGCTCGTGGGTCCAGCCCTCCTCGTCGGCGGGCACGACATCCCAGTGCGCCATGAGGATGAGCGCGTCGCCGGGCGTGCGACCCGGCCAGCGATACAGCAGCCCCGGCCCGTCGAGG
>NZ_JANMSQ010000063.1:0-1536 GCF_031389465.1 Pseudolysinimonas sp. | reverse complement strand
CCCGGCCGACGTCACGTCGATGATGCGCACCAAGGTCAAGGCCATGTCGTACGGCCTCGCCTACGGACTCTCGCCATTCGGTTTGAGCAAGCAGCTCCGCATCGAGGTCACCGAAGCGAAGGAGCTCATCGCCGACTATCTCGCCCGATTCGGCGGCGTGCGCGACTACCTACGTGGCGTCGTCGAGCAGGCCAGGATGGACGGATTCACGACCACTTTGTTCGGGCGACGGCGCCCGTTCGGCGACCTGACGTCGACGAATCGCACGCTGCGCGAGAACGCCGAACGCCAGGCGCTCAACTCGCCGATCCAAGGCTCGGCAGCCGACGTCATCAAGATCGCGATGCTCGGAATCGACGCCGACATCCGCGAGCGCGGGTTGGCCTCGCGGATGCTGCTACAGGTTCACGACGAACTGGTGCTCGAAGTCGTCGCAGCCGAGATCGAGGAGATCACCGCGATCGTCACCGACCGCATGGGCCACGCCGCGGATCTCAGCGTTCCCCTTGACGTACAGGTGGGCTCGGGCGCGAACTGGGACGCCGCAGCTCACTGACGCACGCTCACCGAAAACCCCCAGCATTCATTCGTGGACGGATGTCGGGGTCGGCATGCAGAATGTCGGGAAGCGTATGCCCGACGCTGACGACTGATCGAGGAGGATCCATGCCCGCTCGTACCGCTGTCGTTGCGTCCCGAATCGGACTGCACGCCCGTCCCGCATCCCTGGTGAGCCTGGCCGCCGCGGGCACCGGAGTACCTGTCGTCATCGAGGCGCACGGTCGCAGCGTCAACGCAGCGAGCATCCTCGGCATCCTCTCCCTCGATGTCAACCACGGCGATGAGGTGGTCGTGAGCGCCGATGATCCCGCTGCCGTCGACGCGCTCATCGCGCTGCTGGAGCGGGATCTCACCGAAGACTGACCTCAGTCCGAGGCGCCTAGTCGGGTTGGCCCAGCGGCCCGGTTCCTGTCCCGTCGGCGACCTGCTCGATACTGATCAGTTCCTCCCGACCGCCTGACCCTCCCGAGATGTCGAGAGCCAGCACCAGCCCGACGTCTCGCGCGTAGAACTTGTACTCGAGCACGTCCGGCTGGATGGTGATCGTGTCTTTGGTCAGCAGAACGTCGGTGAAGTGTCCGAACTCAACATCGACCATCTCCGACACGCTGAAGACCTCGCCGTTGTCTTCGGCCTCACCCGCGTAGTACTCCTGTCGGTACTTCATGCCGGGCTGAGGATTGGCGGGGAGCGCGATCCCCGGCAGCGCGCCGTCGACGCCTGCCTCGAAGGATCCCTCCGTGGACACGATGACACCGTTCTCGAACTCGGCGGTATCCTCGCCGAGGTACCAGATCGCGCCTGCGGCGTCTTGCGCGTACCAGTCGAAGGTGTCCTCGATGATCTGCTCACCTTCGTACACCGTGTCGCGTACGACGCGGGCCGTGATGCCGTTGGCGATGATTTTCGTTTCGGTGGTGACCGTCACGATCACGGTGAGTACGACCCCTGCGCTGTCGACCTCGCGGTAAGTCC
>NZ_JANMSQ010000180.1:0-1717 GCF_031389465.1 Pseudolysinimonas sp. | reverse complement strand
GAGCCGTCCGAAGAACGGGTGGGTCATGATCTTGAACGCGAGCGCCGAGAACGGCTCGGTCGAGTCGGCGTGCCGCTCGATGACCTTCTCTTCGTCACGCACGTCGTGGCCTTCGATCGCCGGCATGTCGAGCGGCGAGGGGAGGTAGTCGACGACCGCGTCGAGCATCGGCTGCACGCCGCGGTTCTTGAACGCGGAACCGCAGAGCACCGGGTAGATCTCCGACGCGATGGTCAGCTTGCGGATCGCGCCCTTGATCTCTTCGACCGTGAGCTCTTCGCCGCCGAAGTGCTTCTCGAGAAGCACCTCGTCGGTCTCGGCAACGGTCTCGAGCAGCACCTCGCGGTACTCGTTCGCCTTGTCGAGCAGGTCGGCCGGGATCTCTTCGATCGCGTACTCGGCCCCCAGCTTCACGTCACCCTTGGAGTCGCCGCGCCAGGTGAGGGCGCGCATCTCGACCAGGTCGACGACGCCCTCGAACGAGGACTCCGCGCCGATCGGCAGCTGGATGACGAGCGGCTTCGCGCCGAGGCGCTTGATGATCGTCTCGACCGTGAAGTAGAAGTCGGCGCCGAGCTTGTCCATCTTGTTGACGAAGCAGATGCGCGGTACGTCGTACTTGTCGGCCTGACGCCACACCGTCTCGGACTGAGGCTCAACGCCCTCCTTGCCGTCGAACACGGCAACCGCGCCGTCGAGGACGCGGAGGTTTCGCTCTACCTCGACGGTGAAGTCGACGTGACCGGGGGTGTCGATGATGTTCAGCTGGATGTCGTTCCAGAAGCACGTCGTGGCGGCGGACGTGATCGTGATGCCGCGCTCCTGCTCCTGCGCCATCCAGTCCATGACGGCGGCGCCGTCGTGGACCTCGCCGATCTTGTGCGTGATGCCCGTGTAGAACAGGATGCGCTCGGTCGTCGTGGTCTTGCCGGCGTCGATGTGCGCCATGATGCCGAAGTTGCGGACCTTCTTGAGGTCGGTGAGCACGTCCTGTGCCACGGGATTTCCTGTCTCTTAGTTCGGGTGTCTGTAGCTGGTTGAGTAGGGCGCTCGCGGCCGTATCGAAACCACGGTAATTCGGACAAAGGTGTTTAGATACGCCGCTTCGCGGCTACTCAACCCGCTGGTGGGCCTACGGCCTACCAGCGGTAGTGAGCGAACGCCTTGTTGCTCTCCGCCATCTTGTGAGTGTCTTCGCGACGCTTCACGGCGGCACCGAGGCCGTTCGACGCGTCGAGGATCTCGTTCTGCAGGCGGTCGGTCATCGTCTTCTCGCGACGCGACTTGGCGTACGAGACGAGCCAGCGCAGTGCGAGAGTGTTCGCGCGGTGCGGCTTGACCTCGACCGGAACCTGGTACGTCGAACCGCCGACGCGGCGGCTCTTGACCTCGAGGGTGGGGCGCACGTTGTCGAGCGCCTTCTTGAGAACGACGACCGCATCCTGGCCGGACTTGGTGCCGACACCTTCGAGCGCGCCGTAAACGATGCGCTGGGCGAGGTCCTTCTTGCCGTCGAGCAGGATCTTGTTGACGAGCTGGCTGACGATCTGGGCGCTGTACACCGGGTCGGCGACAACGGGGCGCTTGGCCGCGGGTCCCTTACGAGGCATTACTTGGCCGCCTTTGCACCGTAACGGCTACGCGCCTGCTTGCGGTTCTTGACCGCCTGGGTGTCGAGGGCGCCGCGCACGATCTTGTAGCGAACGCCGGGCAGGTC
>NZ_JANMSQ010000325.1:0-4281 GCF_031389465.1 Pseudolysinimonas sp. | reverse complement strand
CGGGGTTGTCGTCACCGTCGCCGCTCCCCTCGCTTCCGACGAACGTGGCGCGGTCGCGCAGCGCCGACTCGAACACGAGTACCGAGGGTCGCGACCGTCACCTGAGAACGCGGTGTTCTTCGAGAGCTTCTACGGCCAGTCGGCATCCTGCAATCCGCTCGGCATCGACCGCGCGATCGCCGAGCTGCGGCCCGACGTGCGGCGCTACTGGAGCGTCGCCGACGGCTCGGTCGCCGTGCCCGAGGGCGCTGTGCGGATCGTCGAAGGCAGCCGGGCGTGGTGGCACGCTCGGGCAGCCGCACGTGCACTCGTCGTCAACGACTGGCTGCGCAAGCGGTACCGGCGGCGGCGTCACCAGAAGGTGCTGCAGACCTGGCACGGCACGATGCTCAAGAAGCTCGCCCTCGACCGCGGTGGGCGGGGCATCCGCACGCGCATCGCGGTGTTGCGCGAGCGGGACCGCTGGGATGCCCTCCTCGCGCAGAACCCGTACTCCTCCGAGATCTTCCGCTCGGCGTACGCGATGCGCCGGCCGATCTGGCAGGAGGGCTATCCGCGCAACGACGTGCTGCACTCTGCCGAGCGGGCGGCGGCCGTGCGGGCCGCCATCGGCATCCCGGATGGTGCCCGCGTGGTGCTCTACGCCCCCACCTGGCGCGACGACCGCACCGAGATGGTGGACTTCGTCGACCTCGCGGCCTTCGCCCGAGACCTCGACGCCGGCCACGTGCTGCTCGCCCGCGGGCATTCGCGCACCCTCGCCCACGGCCGCGACCTCGAAGGTGCGGGGCTCATCGACGTCACCAGCTACCCCGACATGGCCGACCTGTTACTCGTCGCGGACGTGCTCGTCACCGACTACTCCTCGGTCATGTTCGACTTCGCCGGCACCGGTCGGCCGATCGTGTTCTTCACCCCCGACCTCGCCCACTACAGCGCCGACCTGCGGGGCTTCTACTTCGATCTGCTCGCCGACGCTCCGGGGCCGGTGGTGTCGACCCGCGATGAGCTGCGCGACGCGATCCTCGCCGCCGCCGCCGGGCAACCCGAGTTCGCCGTGCGAGCAGCCGCCTGGCGCAAGCGGTTCACCCCCCGCGACGACGGCGCCGCTGGCCGGCGTGTCGTCGAGCGCATGCTCGCGGAAGGCTGGTTGGGGTGACCCATCCCGCGAGCTATCCCATTTGGGATATCTCACGGCGTGAGATATCCCAAATGGGAACAGTCACGCCAGCCTAGGACTCCGTGCGGGAGCGGTCGACGACATCCCGAGCACCGCGCACCACGCCGACGAGGAATCCCGCTCCCCAGCTCAGGTGCATCGTCGCGAGCACGACCATCAGTCGAAGACGGTCGGCGAACGACCCGGGCGTCGTGAGGGCGGCGACGACGAGCAAGCCGAGGTAGGCGAGTGGCCCGAGGTAGACGACGAGCACGAACACCAGCACGGGCCAGCCGCTCAGCACTCCGGCGAGGTGAAGCGGCAGGAGGATCGCGGTGAGCACGACCGAAATCAGCAGTATCGGCGGCGCGAAGAACCGCAGCGGGTTGCGGGTGCCGAGACGACGCACGAGTTCGCCCCGCCAGACTCCGGTCGCGAAGAACTGGCGGTGCAGCTTCAGCAGGGTGCTGCGCGGCCAGTAGCTGACTCGCAGCAGCGGGTCGAGCCAGACGATGTGACCGGCTTGCCGCAGACGGTAGTTGAGTTCCCAGTCTTCGCCGCGACGCAGAGTCTCGTCGAACCCGCCGATCTCGCGCAGGGCGTCGGCCCGCATGACGCCCATGTACGCCGACTCGGCGGGGCCTTCGGCCGCCTGCTCGCCGTGGTACGCCCCGCCGCCGAGCCCAAACCGGCTGTTGTAGGCGCGGGCGACCGCGGCCTGCAGCCCGGGTTTGCCGGTCGCGATCATCACCCCGCCGAGGCTCGCCGCTCCGGTGCGCGCGAGTGTCGCAACCGCCCGACTCGTGTAACCCGGGGCCAGCTCGGTGTGCGCGTCAACCCGCACGATGACCGGATGCCGGCTCGCCGCAATCGCGAGGTTGAGGCCGATCGGGATGTCCATCCCCGGGTTGTCGACGATGCGGATGCGCTCATCGGCTGCCACCAGTCGGTCGACGATCTCGGCAGTACCGTCGGTTGACGGACCGACGGCGAGCACGATCTCGAATTCGCCCGGATGATCCTGGCTGACGATGCTCGCAATGGCGGCCTCGAGGTACCCGGATTCGTTGAGCACGGGCATCACATACGACACCGCCGCGGGAGTATTCGGCATGTCGCGTTCTCACTCCCGGGCTCGACCGGCCCGGCACGACTGCCGGGTCCGGTCGAGCCTAACCCGGTCACGGCTGGTAGGCGCCGAGCGTCACCGTGACGGTGCGCTCCTCCCCATTCCGCACGTAGACGAGTTCGGCCTCTGCCCCCGCAGCGTGCAAGCGCACCTGGGCGGTGAGGTCGATGCTGCCGGCGATCGGAACACCGTCGAACTCGGTGACGATGTCGCCTGCCCGGAGTCCGGCCGCTTCCGCGGCGCCTCCGGCGACGATGCCATCCTCGTCGACGACAACCGCGCCGACGATCGACCCGTCGGCACTCGAGGCGTCGCGAACGGTCGCCCCGAGCAGGCCATGCGTGGCAACGCCGTTCTCGATCAGCTCGTTCGCAACCCGCTCTGCGAGGTCGCCCGGGATGGCGAAGCCGACGCCGATCGACCCGGAGGAGCTCGAACCGTTCGCAGTCGCGATCGCGACGACGATGCCGATCAGCTCGCCGGAGTCGTTGACGAGCGCGCCGCCCGAGTTGCCCGGATTGATGGAGGCATCGGTCTGGATCACCGGGATGGAAATCGACCCCGATCCCGACGTGGACTGACCCGGGATGTCGAAGTTGAACGGATTCTGACCACCATCTTCTTCGCTGCCGTCATCGGGGACTGCCGACGATCCGATCTGGATGCTGCGGTCGAGCACGCTGACGATGCCGTCGGTGACCGTGTTGGCGAGGCCCAACGGGGCGCCGATCACGACGGCACGATCGCCGACGTCGAGGTCGTCGACATCCCCGAACTCGATGGGGGTCAGTCCGCTCGCCTCGACCAGTTTGATGACGGCGAGGTCGACCGTCGGGTCGGTGCCCACGATTTCGGCTGAGAAGATGCGGCCGTCGGCGGTGGTCACTTCAATGGTGGCGTCGTTGGACGCGCCATCCAGGGTGACGACGTGGTTGTTGGTTTGCACGTAGCCGTCGTCACTGTGGATGACGCCCGACCCGCTGCCGCCGGCGGTCTGCGTGCTCACGCTGAGCGTTACGACTGAGGGTCCAGCTTTCGCGGCGACGGCGTTGACGACGTTGACGCCGTCGGGGTCGTTGACGGTGATCGTCTGCGGACCAGCGGCGCGCTCTTGATCGGCGGCGAGATTCGTCGCGACCGCCCAGGCCGCGATGCCAGCACCCGAGCCACCGCCGACGAGAGCGGCGACTGCCGCGACGGCGACAAGCACTCCGGCGTTGCTGCGCTGACGGGGGGCGGCATCCGGGGCGGCGGGAGGCGCGGTCGGGGCAGCGGGCGCGGCGGGCAGCATCGCGGATGCCGGGGTGGCGTCGGGCGTGACGGTGGCGCGTGGGCGACGGATGCGGGGGGCGGGTTTCTGGTCGGACTCGGACATCGAGTGCTCCTTTCGGCGCAGCCAGCATCTCGCCGAATTCTGTGGGTCTGTTATGGCCGCGCTGGGAGCCTACTTTGGTTCGCCGGGTGCGGCGCTCAGCATCCCGGTCCGCTCGGATTGGCGAGACAGTCGTGTTCGACGAGCACCGTCTTCGCCGTGCCGACGCGGATGTACAGGTCGTTCGCGGGCAAGGTGAGCGTGCCGACGACCGGCCGCCAGGCACCGCCGTCGAACCGGTACTCGGCCGCGTACACGATCGACAGCGTGATCGTGTAGTCGCCGACCTGCTCATACACGTGGGATGTCGGCGTCGGCTCGAACTCGGCGATCCCGAGGGCCGCCCAGGTGCCGCCTTTCGTGGTCTTCGTCGCGGCGGTGCCGTCGCCATAGGTCCAGCGGTAGGTCGTCGGAGTGAAACGAACGTCGGCGGGTCGTCCGAGCAGGGTTCCGTTCACCACGTGCTGACCGGCGATCGCGTAGAAGTTCGTGTCGAGCCCCGCGACCGTCCACCCGTCTGGCTCCATCTGCTGACGCCCCGGAGTCGGGATGAAGCTCGCGATGTCACGAATCGTGATCGTCGGGATGCCCGGCTCCGCCGGCTCGTCAGCCTCGAAGCAC
>NZ_JANMSQ010000300.1:0-2084 GCF_031389465.1 Pseudolysinimonas sp. | reverse complement strand
CCACACGATCCGGGCAGCCCGTGGGCGATCGGCGGACCCCTTCCAGACGGAACGATGGGTGGTCATGACGCCATCCACCCCGACCTCGGCACTCTCGCCGACTTCCGCTGGTTCGTCGCCGAGGCCGCCACGCACGGGCTCGAGATCGCCCTCGACCTGGCCCTGCAGTGCTCGCCCGACCATCCGTGGGTGACCGAGCATCCCGAATGGTTCACCCACCGGCCCGACGGTTCGATCGCCTACGCCGAGAACCCGCCGAAGAAGTACCAGGACATCTATCCGCTCGACTTCGACACCGACCCGGAGGGGCTTTCCGCCGAAGTGCTGCGCATCGTCGAACACTGGATCGCGCAGGGCGTGAGCATCTTCCGGGTCGACAACCCGCACACCAAACCGCTCTGGTTCTGGGAGTGGCTGCTCGGCCGCATCGCGGCGACGCATCCGGATGTCGTCTTCCTCGCCGAAGCGTTCACCCGACCCGCAATGCTGCACTCACTCGCCGAAGCCGGCTTCCAGCAGTCGTACACCTACTTCACCTGGCGCAACACGAAGCCCGAGCTCGAGGAGTTCCTCACCGAACTTTCGACCCAGTCGGCCGACTACCTGCATCCGAACCTGTTCGTGAACACCCCCGACATCCTCACCGAGTACCTGCAGTTCGGCGGGCCGCCCGCGTACAAGATCCGCGCGGCGCTCGCCGCGACCGCTTCGCCGTCGTGGGGGGTTTACACCGGCTACGAACTGTTCGAAGACGTCGCCCGCCCGGGCAGCGAAGAGAACATCGACAACGAGAAGTACGAGTACAAGCAGCGCGACTGGGCACGCGCCGCGACAACCGGGCGCACCCTCGCGCCGTACCTCACGCTGCTCAACCAGATCCGGCGCGAGCATCCGGCATTGCAGCAGTTGCGCAACCTGCGGGTGCACTGGAGCGACGACGACTCGGTACTCGTCTACTCGAAGTTCCTCGACGGCGCCTTCACCCCGACGGGTCGGCCCGACGGCATCATCGTGGTCGTCAACGTCGACCCGCACTCGGTGCGGGAAACCAGCGTTCACCTCGACCTGACGGTGCTCGGGCTCGACCCCGGTGTGACGTTCGACGTGCGGGAGATTCTCACCGGGCAACGCTGGACGTGGAGCGATTCCCACTTCGTACGGCTCGACGCGTTCACCGAGCCCGTGCACATCTTGAATGTCGAGTATGGCGCTGCGGTGAGGAAGCCCTGATGGCCGAGTCAAAGAAGGTACCCCCGAAGAAGCCCGCGACGAAGGGCTCCCCAGAGTTGCCCGCCCTCGACGTCGGGCTCGTCTCATCGCTCGTCACGGCGAGTCACCCGCGGCCCCACGACTGGCTCGGCGCACACGCGGTCGAGGAGGGCTTCGTCATCCGTGCGGTACGTCCGCTCGCGAAGACCGTCACCGCGATCCGGGCGGATGCAACGCGCATCCAGCTGACGCACCTCGCCGACGGGCTGTGGCAGGGCTGGGCGCCCGGAGCAGGTCAGGCCTACGACCTTGAAGCGACCTACGACGGAGCGCCCGACTGGGTGACCGGCGACCCCTACCGCTTCGTGCCGAGCGTCGGCGAGATCGACCTGTACTTGTGGGCCGAAGGCCGGCACGAACAGATCTGGCACGTGCTCGGCGCGCACCACCGACCGCACGAGGATGTCGCCGGCACCAGCTTCTCGGTGTGGGCGCCGCGCGCCCAGGCGGTGCGCGTCGTCGGCGACTTCAACTCCTGGTCGGGGCTGTCGCACGCGATGCGACGACTCGACGACAACGGCGTATGGGAGCTGTTCGTGCCCGGGCTCGGCCCGGGGTCGAACTACAAGTTCGAGATCCTCACCGCGGCCGGCACCTGGGTGACCCGCGCCGACCCGATGGCGCGCTACACCGAAGTGCCACCGAAGACCGCTTCCGTCGTCGGGCAGACGCTCTACGAGTGGCACGACTCCACCTGGCTCGCCCAGCGCGCGTCGCACGACCCGCACAACTCGGCGACGAGCATCTACGAATTGCACCTCGGTTCCTGGCGCCCCGGCCTCGGCTACCGCGAGATGGCCGACCAACTCATCGAG
>NZ_JANMSQ010000299.1:0-1916 GCF_031389465.1 Pseudolysinimonas sp. | reverse complement strand
GGCACCGAGGTCGACCCTGAGTCGTGGTGGGACGCGTAACAGGAGGCCATCGCCGCCACGGGCGGCCTGGACGAGGTATCGGCCATATCGATTGCCGGGCAGCAGCACTGCATGGTGGTTATCGACGCCGAGGGCGACGTCATCCGCCCCGCCCTGCTCTGGAACGACACCCGCTCGGCGGCCGCCGCCGGGCAACTCGCCGCCGAGTTCCCCGACATCGTCGCGCGCACCGGCTCGCGGCCGGTCGCTTCTTTCACTGCAACGAAGCTGCGCTGGCTCCGGGATGCCGAGCCCGAGAACGCCGCCCGCGTACAGGCCGTCGCCCTGCCGCACGACTGGCTCACCTGGCGGCTGCGCGGCTTTGGACCAGGCAACGCCAACTTCGCCGAGCTCACGACCGATCGCTCCGATGCGAGCGGCACCGCCTACTGGAACCCGCATACCGGCGACTACGACCGCGAACTACTCGTCGCCGCCCTCGGGCACGACGCGATCCTTCCCCGCGTGCTCGGTCCGGGGGAATCCCCCGGTGTGCTCGCGGGCGGACAGGTCGTCGGTCCGGGGGCGGGTGACAACGCTGGCGCCGCGCTCGGCCTCGGCGCGCGCGAGGGGGATGTCGTCGTTTCGATCGGCACCTCAGGCACGGTCTTCGCGGTCACCGGCTCTCCCGCGGGCTCGCAGACCGTCGCCGGGTTCGCCGACGCAAGCGGGCTCTTTCTCCCGCTCGTCGCGACCCTCAACGCTGCGCGCGTGCTCGACTCGATCGCTCGCCTTCTCGGAGTCGACCACACCGAGCTCGGACGCCTCGCCCTAACCGCGGAGCCCGGGTCGGATGGCCTCGTGCTGCAACCGTGGTTCGAGGGCGAACGCACCCCCGATCGACCCGATGCGACCGCGACTCTGTTCGGCATGACTCTCATGGGCACGACCCGCGGCAACCTCGCCCGAGCCGGAATCGAGGGTCTGCTGTGCGGACTCGCGGATGGTCTCGACGCCGTTCAGGCGGCGGGGGTCGAGGCGCGGCGGATCCTGCTGATCGGCGGTGCGGCGCAGAACCCCGCGGTCGCCACGATCGCCACCCAGGTGTTCGACGTGCCCGTCGCCGTGCCTGAGCCCGACGAGTATGTCGCGCGTGGCGCCGCCGTACAGGCCGCCTGGGTCGCGACCGGGGAGCGCCCCGACTGGAGGCTTCCGTTCAGCGCCGAGCCGGCATCCGACCACCGTCCGATCGTTCGGATCCAGTACGCCGCCCGGCTCTAGAGTGGGGCGCATGGCTGCCGGGGATAACGCCGACGGCGTGCGTCGACGCAACCTCGCCACGATACTCAAACTCGTTCACTATGGGCGCGTGGTTTCGCGCGCGGAGATCACAGCCCTCACCGGCCTCAGCCGCTCGACGATCGCTGCACTCGTCGCCGAGCTCGGCGAGTTGCGGCTGGTCGAGGAGGGCGAGCCGGTCGCGAGCGGAGAGGTCGGTCGGCCCTCGCCCACCGTCCGCCCGCATGACTACCCGATCGTCCTCGCGATCAACCCCGAGGTGGATGCCGTCAATGGTGCCCTCGTCGGACTCGGCGGTCAGGTGCTCGCGCGAGAACGAACCCGGCTCGAGAGCGTCCCCACCCCGGACGTGGCGGTTCGGGTCGTACGCGAGGTCGCCGCGCGGCTCGTCGATCCGCGCGAGGGCCGCGTGGTGGCGATGGGGCTAGCTATTCCGGGGTTAGTGCGGGCGACCGATGGGATGGTGCGCTGGGCGCCTCACCTCGGCTGGCGCGAGGTGCCATTCGCCGAGATGGTCGGGAGCGGCCACTTCGACTTTCCCGTGCTCGCCGACAACGATGCCTCGCTCGGGGCCATCGCCGAACACCTTTTCGGTGCCGGGCGCGGGGTCGACGACCTTGTGTACCTGAACGGCGGCG
>NZ_JANMSQ010000285.1:0-15606 GCF_031389465.1 Pseudolysinimonas sp. | reverse complement strand
GGCGCTTTCGCGCCGCCGCCGCGGTCCCAGTCCCGACGCCCGTCTCGGGCGTCGGTCACCCGCGCCCGCGACTTACGAGTAGACGTGCGGGGCCAAGATGCCGATCGAACGGAGGTTGCGGTAGCGCTCGGCGTAGTCGAGGCCGTAACCGACGACGAAGGCATTCGGGATGTCGAAGCCGACGTAGCGCGCCTCGATGTCGACCTTCGCCGCTTCGGGTTTGCGCAGCAGGGCGCAGACCTCGAGGGATGCCGGGTTGCGGCTCTCGAGGTTGGTGCGCAGCCACGACAGGGTGAGGCCGGAATCCACGATGTCTTCGATGATGAGAACGTGCCGCCCGGCGATGTCGGTGTCGAGGTCTTTCACGATGCGCACGACGCCGCTCGACTCGGTGCTCGTGCCGTACGAGGAGGTCGCCATCCAGTCCATCTCGACATCGCGCTTCAGTTCGCGGGCGAGGTCGGCCATCACCATGACGGCGCCTCTGAGCACCCCGACGATGAGCAGATCACGGCCTTCGTAGTCGGCTTCGATCTGGCGGCATAACTCGGCGATGCGGCCGTGGATCTGGTTTTCCGTGTAGAGCACCTCGGTGAGGTCGCCCTCGATGTCAGCCGTGTCCATCCGCGCCTGTCTCCCTTGCTCGAAACTCGATCATCCCACCCGACCTCACAACCCTCACACCGGGAACGTCGATCCCCCCCTGACCGTGCCAATCGGTCACCAGTCGCGCGATCTCGAGGGTGTGCGCGCGGCTGAGTGACACCCCGAACTCGCTCGCCACCACGAGCCGGATGAGCCGCTGCCGGAGGGCGGGCGGGTTGGCGGCGAGCGCGGCGACCGGGAGCGCGAGGCCGGCTTCGACGTGTTCCGCGAGGTCTTCGGCGACCTCGTCGGCGAACGCGTCGAGCGCCGCGGAGTCTTCCCGCAGTTGCTCGGCGGTACGGGCGAGGGCTTCCGCGACTCCGGGTCCGAGTTCGGCTTCGAGCCCCGGCAACACGTTCTTGCGCACGCGCACACGGGTGTACGCCGGATCGTCGTTGTGCGGGTCGGCCCACGGCTCGAGCCCGGCATCGATGCACGCCTGCACGGTCGTCGCCCGACGGATGCCGAGCAGCGGTCGACGGTACAGCCCCGCCACCGGCGCCATGCCCTGCAGACTCGCCGATCCGCTGCCGCGCGCGAGCCCGAGCAACACCGTCTCGGCCTGGTCGTCGAGGGTGTGCCCGAGCAGCACCGCGACAGCGCCCGTCTCGGCAGCGGTCAAGTCCAGGGCGGCGTACCGGGCGGCGCGCGCCGCGGCCTCGGGCCCACCGTCGGTGGCGACGGCGACTCGCACGACGCGAACCGGATCGAGCCCGAGTGCCCGCGCCTGCTCGACTGCCCGCTCGGCCACGACATCCGACCCGCTCTGCAGCTGATGGTCGACGATCACCGCACCCGCCGACACCCCGACCCTGGGCGCCTCGAAGGCGACCGCGGCGGCGAGCGCCAACGAGTCCGGTCCGCCCGACAGCGCGACGAGCACGAGTGGCTCTCCGTTTTCAGGAATCTGGGTTGGAGGAGTGATGGATGTCGGCTGAGATGCCGCATCTGACTCGACATCCGCAACTTCCACCCCACCACTTCCTGAAAACGGAAAGAGGCTCGCGCGAACCGCACGGCGCACGTCGGCGACGGCGGGCGTCAGCCGCGGACGAGCGGATTCAGGCATCGACTAACGTTAGACCCGCCTTTCCGAAGAACCAGGAGCGTCATGTCCGAGAGCTACGCCGTCGTGATCGAATGCCCAAAGGGCAGCCGCAACAAGTACGAGGTCGACCACGTCACCGGTCGGGTCATGCTCGACCGGGTGCTTTTCACCCCGATGGCGTACCCCACCGACTACGGATTCTTCGAGAACACGCTCGCCGACGACGGCGACCCGCTCGACGTGCTCGTCATCGGCGAGTACCCGCTGTTCCCCGGTATCGGCATGAACGTGCGGGTCGTCGGCGTCTTCAAGATGACGGATGACGGAGGCGGCGACGCGAAGGTCATCGCCGTCGCCGCGGGAGACCCGCGCTGGGATCACATCCAGGATCTCGCCGACGTGCCGGAGTACAAGCGCAAAGAGATCGAGCACTTCTTTGAGCACTACAAGGATCTTGAGCCCGGCAAGTGGGTCAAGACCGAAGGCTGGGGCGACAAGGCGGAAGCCGAGTCGATCGTTGCTGCCAGCTACGCCGCGTACATTCCGGCCGCAGGACGCTGATTACCCCACCCATTCGTGCCGATTGGCGTCGTTCGCTGCGATAGCGCGCCATTTCGCACGAATCGGCGGGTTCGGCTGCGCTAGACCGTTCCGTCGGATCCGATCAGGCAGCCGTCGCCCCACTGGGCGGGCTGAGTCCAGCCGAACTGGGTCGACAGTCGCTGGGCTGCGCTCGAGAGCTGGACGACGCAGTCGACCCAGCGCACATCCACCGCTGAGCCAGCGTCGGACTCGAACCCGAAGATGCCGTGCGCGATTTGCGCTTCGAGGTCGAGCCGGTCGGTGACCGCCGGGTCGCCGAGGAGGAGGCTGGTGAACTCCGCAGCACCGGGTCCGGTGACGATCGGCACCGTGCAGCCGAAGGCTCCCGGATCGTCTTGGGTTTCGGCGACGCTGCGGCCCTCGCCGAACGACGCGACGACACCGCCGGCCGCGATCGCGACGGTCATGCCTTCCGGCCAGTCGCCGACCATCGTGAGTTCTGACGTGACGACGCCGGTCGGCTCGAAGCCGGGAAAGAGTTCGAGTTGCGAGGTGATCGCGTTGGGGCAGGCGTCCAGCACGGCCTCGAACGCGTCGGGCGCATTCAGGTTGGTCTGCGCGCGGTTGAAGGTGAGTTCGAGGCGCACCTCGTCGCCGTCGGCCTCAGCGGTCACCGACACCCGCAACAGAGCGCTGCCCGGCAGTGCGCTGACCGTGGTCGGAGTGTCGGTGGGCTCCACCTCGACGGGGGTGGTGGCCGTCGGTGATGCGGAGGCTGTCGGGGTCGGCGTTGGCGTTGGCAGCCCGATGGCACACCCGGTGAGCACTCCGACGCTCACAGCGACAAGTCCGGCGAGGGGGGGAAGCATCCTGCGGCGCATCCCTCGATTGTGTCAGCCCGTGGGCCTGCCCACGTAGGGAACCAGGTCTCCGTAGCGCACATTCACGATTCGCACGGGTGCAGAAGGGTTCGGCGCCTCGACCATCTTGCCGCCCCCGAGGTAGATCGCGACGTGATATTTGCGGGGGTTGGAGGCCGATCCGCCGTCGGAGTAGAACAGCAGATCACCGCGCTGCATCTGGTCGCGGGGCACGAGACGACCTTGCGCGTTCATGTAGTTGTACTGATCGGTCGAGGAGTGCGTGCCGATGTAGACCCCGACGGATGCGTAGCTCGCCTTCGTCAGACCTGAGCAGTCCCACGCGTTCGGGCCCATGCCACCGAGTTGGTACGGCTCGCCGACCTGCGCGGTCGCGTAGGCAATCGCGTTCTCGACGGCACTCGAGACGGGCGGCGGCGGAGTCGGGTCGACGCCGGGTGGCGGATTGGCTGGCGGAGGCGCTGGCGGGGGCGAGCTCGGCGGGTTCGCAGCCAGCCCCTCCTGGTATTCGCGTTCGACCGCTTCGGTGGTGCCTTTGAGGGTCGCGAGCTGCGCGTACATCCGGTCGATGTCAGCGCGCTGCGCGTCCGCTTTCGCCTGTGCGTCGTTCGCAGCGGCCTGGGCGACGTCGAACTTCTCTTGCGCGTCGTCGGCGAGCTTCTGCCGTTCCCGCTCGGCGGCGCGGGCATCCTTCGCGAGTGCCTGCGCGGTCTTCTTGTCGTAGATCGCGCGGTCCAGCAGCGCGGCCGACGAGGAGGTGAGGCGATCGGCGGTGCCGAGCCGCGCGAGCAGCGTGTCGGCGTCGTCCGCCGAGCCGAGCAGCAGCCCGAGGGTGACGTCGCCGCCCCCGCTTCGTGCGAGCTGGGCGACGATCACCGCGACTTGCTGCTCCGACTTGTCGGCGCGCTCCTGCGCCGCATCCGCTTGGCTCTTCAGCCGGTCGAGTTTCGCGGTGGCAGCGTCGAGGGCGGTGGCCGCAAGCGCGTACTCTTCGCCGAGTTCGAGCGCGATGCGGTTGAGTTCGGCGGCCTCGGCTTCGAGCCGGATGAGGATGCCCTCGATCTGCTCGACCGTCGCCTGAGCCGTGGCTTCGTTGTGGCGGGCCTGCTCGACGTCGTCCCAGCTCGGGTAGTCGGGCTCGCGCAGCGCCATCGCGGGCATCGGGTTGGCGAACGCCAGCAACAGCGTTGCGGGAACCCCCGCCGCTACCGCGCGTCGTCTGCGCTTGCCGTCTGCCACCGAGTGCTCCTAGAGCGTGATTCCCTGGTTACGCATGAACGGCACGGGGTTGGTGACGTCGCGGTTGCCGTTGATCCGAACGATGTAATGCAAGTGGCACCCCGTGGAGTCGCCGGTCGAGCCGACCTTCGCGATCGGCTGGCCGGGACCGACTTCCTGCCCAACGCGCACGCCGATCTGGCCTGCCTGGATGTGGGCGTAGCCGGAGCCGGTGCCGTCGCGGTGGTCGATCGCCACGTAGTAGCCCCAACTGCCCAGCCACCCGGCGTAGGTCACGACCCCGGCGTGGGCGGCGCGGATCGTCGCGCCGCAGCCCTGGCCAGCGAGGTCGGTGCCGGTGTGCAACTGGTAGACGCCGGTGACCGGGTTGGTGCGCATGCCGAAGTGGCTCGAGATGTAGCCGGCCGACGGACGTGCCCAACCACTTTGGCTGATCTCGCCTTCGGCGCCATCGCCCCACTGCGCTCGGATGCCCGCGTTGTAGTTCGCGGTCGTCTCGTGACGGATCCCCGCGAGGTAGTCGATGCGGGCGCGCACCTCCGCGATGTCCTTCTCGGTCTGCGCAAGCTTCTCGGCCGCCGCGATGGCGGCGGCCTGGGCTTCTTGGAAGGCCTTCTCGGCGACGAGCCGAAGCTCATCGAGGATGCCCTGGGCGACTTCCGCCTGGTCGGCGAGGGCCTCAGCACGGTTGCGCAACTCGATCGCCTTCGCATACAGGTCGGCGTAGCGGTCGCCGATGACCCGGCTGAGTTCGAGGCGGTCAAGCAGCGCGTCAGGCGAGCCCGGGGTGGTGAACAGGCGCGGTGACAGGTCGGCCGAACCGCCCGACTTACTCATTTCGGCGATCACCTGCGCCGCGATTGTGTAGGCCGCGTCGGCTTCGGCCTGTGCGGCCGCGGTCTGTTCGAGCAGCGAGTCGGTGATGATCTTCTGCTCGTCGTAGGCCTGGAGAGCCTGGGCGTAGATCGCGCCCTTGGCATCCGCTTCAGCCTGCGTGCGCTGGGCGTCGTCTTGAAGCCCCTGCAGCTGGCCTTCGAGACTGGCGCGCAAGGCCTTGGCCTGTGCCTCGTTCTTCTGGGCGGCGACGACCTCTTCCCAGCTCGGATAGTCGGCCGTGACCGAGGCGTTCGACGGGGCGATTCCACCGAGCACGGGAAGCAGGGCAAGAGCGACGGCAGCTGCGAGCACCCGGATGCGGCGCGTCACAGTCGACGGCGTCCGTGCGCCGTCAGCCCCCCTGGACATCCGTCCCATGTGTTTCCCCGCATCTTCCCGTCGCCGACGCCCCAACGTCACAGGAACAACATCGGCAACACTAACAACAAAGTCTCAATGGCGACTTGAACCTAGTTCAGGGGGCCTGCGGAGCTCGGTTCATCTGCGGGGTGTCCGGTATCCCAGCGATTGGCGTTTCCGACCCGCCGACCGTATGCTTGACCCTCGGTTGCTGTGCGGTTCGCACCTGCGTGTCGCACTTCACGGCCCCATCGTTTAGTGGCCTAGGACACCGCCCTTTCACGGCGGCAGCACGGGTTCGAATCCCGTTGGGGTCACGCAATCGATGTACACCACAACTCAATAGCAAGGCCCTGTAGCGCAGTTGGTTAGCGTGCCGCCCTGTCACGGCGGAGGTCGCGGGTTCAAGTCCCGTCAGGGTCGCGGAGTGGAAGCCTTTCCGCGAGGGAAGGCTTCTTCGCCATCCAGGCTCTGTAGCTCAGTTGGTAGAGCGTCCGACTGAAAATCGGAAGGTCACCGGATCGACGCCGGTCGGAGCCACCACTCGAAGCCCCCGCCGACGTAGCGGGGGTTTCGCTCATTCGGCGCTGATCAGAGCGTCAACGGCGGCAAGTAGGTCGGGGCCGAGGAACGGCTTGACGAGGAAGTCGTCAACTCCCGCCGCGCGCGCTCGGTCGATATCCGACTGCTGGTTGCGGGCGGTGAGCATCAGAATCCGGGGGCGCAGTCCGCCCTCCGACGCGAGGTGCTCGACGACACCCAGCCCGTCGAGGCGAGGCATCATCCAATCGAGCACGACGACTTCGGGCATCCGTTCGCGGATCAGCTCGAGTCCGTCGATCCCGTCTACGGCGGATCGCACCTCGTGCTCAGCGCGCTCCAGCCGCCGCACGATGAGCATTCGGATGTCGTCATCGTCTTCCACCACGACCACGCTGCCCAAGCGACACCCCCTGTACTGGCGTCGCCGGAAGCGGGACGGCGCGACTACCGTCGCAGTATATTCCGCAACGGCGCGACGGGTGGGGAAGCCATGTATCGGGACAGTCTGACGGCAGCCATTCGCCGTCAGCCAACCCAACGGTACGTCGCCTGGACCGCGACTCTGCTCACGCTCGTCTTCATCGTGAGCCTCCTGTCGGCCGAACTGCGGTTTCCCGGGGCGTCGACCGCGCCGTGGTGGCCAGCCGCCGGGATCTCGGTCTTCGCGGTCTTTGCGGCGCGAGGACGGGGCGTCGCCGTCTCGGGACTGGTCATGCTCGTCACGGCGGTCGCCAACTTTATCTCCGGAACGACCTGGTGGGTGGCGATCGGTTTCGGGATCGCCAACGCCGTCGAAGCCTGGCTGATCGTCGCGATCATGCACTACCGGCGGCGACCAGGTCATCGCTTCCGGCACGGTGACAGCGTCCGCTTCCTCGGCGCGACCGCCGCAGGAGCGGGCGTGGTCGGGATGCTGGTCGGTGTCGTCGTCGCGCTCGACGGAGGAGATTTGCTGGAAACCGCCGCCCGGGTCGCAGCCTCCCACGGCAGCTCGGTGCTGCTCATCGGCGTTCTCGGAATCGTGCCCCTCTCCTCGTTCATCCCTCGGCGTCCGTTCGAGCTCGTCGTGCAGCTGCTTCTCCTCGGCGTCGCCGTCGGAATCCCCTTCGGGGTCCTCCCGCACCTGCCCCTGGCCTTTCTGGCCTTCCCGCTGTTGGGGTGGGCCGCGTTCCGCTTCACCGCCGGGGTGACCCTGATCGAAGTGGCGCTGGTCTCCATAGCCGTCGCCGTGGTGAGCTTCCTCGGCGGGGGAACCTTCGCCGCCGCCGCTGCCGGAAACGGCGACCTTCTGGTCGCGCTCATCCAGGTCTTCACGCTGAGCATCGGCGCCTCGCTCATGTCGCTCGCCGTCACCCAGGACGATCGAACGGATCTCTACTGGCGGCTCAGCGCGAGAGAGCAGTTGTTGCGAGGCGCTGTTGTCAGCGCGCACGCCGGGTTCGTCGTGGTTCGGCGCCAGGATGACGGCGATTATCGGGTCGTCGAATCAAACCCGAATGGCGAACGTCTGCTTGCCTCCTGGCTCACGCCGGACGGCGAAACAACGACCGTCGATGGCAATCAGGTTGCGACCCTCAGCGCGTCCGGTGCCGACGGAAGGGCAACCAGCATCGAGCTCCCTGGGGGTGTCCACCTCGAGCTCACGGCGAAACCCGTCGCGGGAGACGCCCACCTCCTGCTCATCGAAGCGATTGACATCAGCGAGCAGACCAAAGCCGCCCGGGCGCTCGCCGACGCCTTTGTGAACGAGCGGGAGGCCGCGGATCGGATGCGGGGGCTCGCCGCGCAGAAGGACGAATTCGTCTCGTCGGTGAGCCACGAACTGCGCACGCCCGTCACGAGCATCCTCGGCTACGCCGAAGAGCTCGGCGAGGCCGACCTTCCGGAGGACGCGCGTCGAAGCGTCGACGTCATCACGCGCAACGCCCGAAGGCTCGCCGCCTTGATCGAAGACCTTCTCAACTTGTCGCGCGAAGCCGGACTGTCCTCAGCGGAGCCAACAGCCGTCGAGGTGCGCTCCGCGATCACCGACTGCGTCGAGGAACTGTCGGCCATCGCGAATCGCGCTCGCGTCACCGTCGAGGTGACGGCGGGTGAGGACTACGTGGTCGCCGGCGACAGGCTTGGGTTCGACCGCATCCTCGTCAACCTGCTCGCCAACGCGATCAAGTTCACGCCGCCCCGCGGACGGGTCGACGTCACAGTCTCTGGAAGCGGCGGCGGTTTCGCTTGCATCGAAGTGGCCGACACCGGCCGCGGCATTCCGCCGGGCGAGCTGGAGATGTCTTCGAGCGCTTCCACCGCGTCACCGGGAAGAACGAGTTCGTGCCGGGCACTGGGCTCGGGTTGCCGATCGTGCGCGACCTGGTCACCCGGATGGGCGGCCGTATCGAACTGCGTTCCGATGGCGCGACCGGAACTACGGCAGTTGTCGAGCTTCCTCTGTTCAAATAGATGCATGGCGGACGCGCAGCATCCCGATGAGCCGCATGGACCGGGCATCGCGAGCAAACTCAACTGGCTGCGCGCCGGCGTGCTGGGTGCGAACGACGGCATCGTGTCGGTCGCCGCGATTGTGGTCGGCGTCGCGGGAGCGACTCCCGCCTTCGCCCCGATCCTGACGGCCGGTGCGGCGGGTCTTGTTGGCGGCGCGATCTCGATGGCGCTCGGCGAGTACGTCTCGGTGAGCAGCCAGCGCGACAGCCAGCGGGCGCTCATCGCGAAAGAGACCCGCGAGCTGCGAGAGATACCCGACGAGGAGCTCGACGAACTGACGGGGCTGTATGCGGCGAAGGGTCTCACGCCCCAGACGGCCCGCCAGGTGGCGGTCGAGTTGACGGCGCACGACGCGCTCGCGGCTCATCTCGAGGCCGAGCTCGGCATCCGAGAAGAGGATGTCGTCAGCCCTTGGCAGGCGGCGGGAGCGTCGGCGGCCGCGTTCACCATCGGTGCCCTGCTGCCGCTCGCCGCGATCCTGCTGCTGCCGGAGCCGGTGCGCATCCCGTTCACCTTCGTCGCCGTGCTCGCCGCCCTCGCCGCGACGGGCGCCCTCAGCGCGTGGATCGGTGGCAGCCCGTGGCTGCGCCCCACCCTGCGGGTCGTGATCGGCGGAGCTCTCGCCCTCGGCGCGACCTTCCTCATCGGCACGCTGCTCGGGGTCTCGGGCGTCGTCTGAGTTTGGCCGGCCGACCCTGGTCGCTGACGGGGGTGCGTCTTACCCTAGGGCGATGGACGTCATCCTGATTCCCGGCTTCTGGCTCGACGCGTCGGCATGGGATGACGTCGCGCCCAAGGTGCTCGCGGCCGGCCACGAGCCGAAGCCGATCACCCTGCCCGGGCTGGTCCCCGCCGACCCCGGCGTGGGGTTGCGCGATCAGGTCGACTACGTCGTGGGGCTCGTGGATGCCGCGGCTGGCCCGGTGGTGCTCGTCGGGCACTCCGGCGGCGGAGCGGTCGCCCACGCCGTCGTCGATGCCCGACCCGACAAGGTCGCGAAGGTGATCTACGTCGACTCGCTCCCGCTTGGCGAAGGCGGGCTCATCAACGACGGGTTCACTGCCGTTGATGGGATGGTGCCGCTTCCCCCGCGGGACGAGTTCGACGACGAGTCGGTCGTCGACATGGACGATGAGCGCTGGGCGGCCTTCCAGGCACGCGCGCTCCCCATCCCCGAGAAAGTGGCATCCGAAAAGCAGGTGCTCACCGACCCGCGGCGCTACGAGGTGCCGGTGACCGTCATCACCTCAGAGCTGCCGGAGTCGATGCTGCGCGACCTCATGGCGAAGAGTCACCCCTACGTCACCGAGCTCGCAGCCGTGAAGAACTACGAGATCGTTGAACTGCCGACCGGGCACTGGCCGATGCTGAGCAAACCCGCCGAACTCGCGGCTCTCGTCGCGGCCGCCCTCCCCCGGGCCTAACCCTTGCGGGGCGCGGTCTCCTCGACCGGAGCCTTGCCCGACGCCTTCAGGGCGGCGTAGTAGGCGCGAGCCTCATCCTGCCGCTGCTTCTCGGCACCGGTCGCGATCGGCGCGCGCAAATGCTCCGGCGCGAAGCCGAAAGCATCCACGAGGTCGAGCGCGTGCGTGCGCAGGCGCGGCAGCAGGCGGTCGTCGATGTAGTCGGTGACCGCAACGGCCCGGGCGGTGGAGAGCCGGCCGTTGACGAGGTACCAGGCGAGGTGCTTCTCGATGAGAGTGAAGCCGAACAGGTCGCGCAGCCAGGTAAGCACCTGCCGGGTACCGGGGTCGGAGATCCCGTCGAGCGCGTCGGTGAACGCCTCCCATTCGAGCAACTCGGCGTGCGCGTAGGCGGCCTCGATGAGCTCGTTCTGGTTGGAGTTGAACAGTGCCGCTGCTTTGTCGGGCGGCAACTGCCCGACGCCCTTCAGGCGACCGGCGATCTCGGCGACCATCGTGTGCACGCGGTCGGTGAGCAGCTGGCGCTGCGCTGCCGGTCCCCGCACGAAGCCGATCGACCGCGCACGCGAACCGAAGTCGGCGACACTTTGCACGAATGACCGCAGGCCGGAGCGGTTGATCGCCACCTCGCCCACCTGTGCGGCGACGAGGCCGGCGATGGCTGCGGCATCCGCGTTCTTGAAACCCTTCGCGTAGTCCGCGAGCAGGCGCTTCGCGACAAGCTGCAGCAACACGTTGTTGTCGCCCTCGAAGGTCACGTAGATGTCGAGGTCAGCCCGCAACTGGGTGATTCGGTTCTCGGCGAGGAAGCCGGCCCCGCCGCACGCCTCGCGCGACTCCTGAAGGATGTCGAGTGCCGACCAGGTCGAGAACGACTTCAGCGCCGCGGCGAGGGTTTCGAGTTCTTGGCGGTCGGCATCCGTCGCCTTCTCGCCGCTGAACACCGCGTGGAACGTCTCGAGCAGTCGCTCGTGGGCGAACGACATCGCGTACGTCGTCGCCAGTCGCGTGATCAGCCGGCGTTGGTGACGCTGGTAGTCGAGTAGCACGACCTCGTCGCCTTCGGGTGAGTCTGCGAACTGACGCCGCTCCGAGCCGTACGTGATCGCGATCTTGAGTGCCATCTTGCTTGCGATGACCGCCGCGCCGTCGAGCGAGACCCGGCCCTGCACGAGCGTGCCGATCATCGTGAAGAACCGGCGGCCCGGGCTCGTGATGCTGGAGGTATAGACACCGCTTTCGTCGACATCCCCGTATCGGTTCAGCAGGTTGGTACGCGGCACCCGCACGCCGGTGAAATGCAGCCGGCCGTTGTCGATGCCGTTGAGCCCGCCCTTGAGTCCGTCGTCGTCGCCGCCGATTCCGGGCAGGAAGTCCTTGCCGTCGCGGATCGGAACGTAGAGGGCGTGCACGCCGTGGTTCACCCCGTCGACGATGAGCTGCGCGAACACGACGGCCGCCTGGCCGTGGAGCGCCGCGTTGCCGAGGTAGTCCTTCCACGCCGCGCGGAACGGGGTGTCAATGACAAACTCATCTTTCTCGGCGTCGTAGGTCGCGGTCGTGCCGATGCTGGAGACATCCGACCCGTGGCCGGTTTCGGTCATTGCGAACGCACCGGGCACCGCGAGGCTCATGGCGCCCGGGAGGAAGGTGTCGTGGTGGTACTCGGTACCGAGGTGCATGATCGCCGCGGCGAAGAGCCCCCACTGAACCCCCGACTTGATCTGTAGTGATGGATCGGCGATGACGATCTCTTCGAACTGCGCGAGGTTGCCGCCGTGGTCGTCGAATCCGCCCAACCGGGTCGGAAAGGCCCGCAGCACGGTGCGCTCCGCGACGAGCAGCTTCAACTGGCCGAGCGCGCGCTCGCGGTGGTCGTCCATCGACTGCCCGGGGATGCGGTGAAACTCGTCGCGCTTCAATAGCTCGCGCGAGGCAAGCCGCACGTCCTTCCAGCGACCGAGCAGCGTCTCACCGAGCGCCACGACATCGATGTGTACGTCGCCGCCAGGAGTCACCGCGGCGGCGCGGTCCACGAGATCCGTCATGCTCACACGGTACGGGCGGGTGGCGTGGGTGCGCAGAATCGTCGTCGAGGGCTACGAAACGGCCATGCATCGGGTCGCTCCGCGTTGTGGCGACCCTACAAGTTCAGCGACGCGCGTTCGGAGCAGTCCTACAGCTGCGCGCCGGGTGCGAAGGTGTCACAGACCCCGACGCCCTGCGTATAGCCCGCGTTGAACCACTTCTGCCGCGACTCGCTCGAGCCGTGGGTCCAGGTCTCCGGGTTCACTTGGCCACCACCGAGGGTCTCCTGGATGTGGTCGTCACCGACCGCCGCCGCCGCGTTGAGGGCATCCGCGATCTCGGCATCTGTCGGCTCGACGAGGAACGGAGTGCCGCTCTCGTCGGGCACCGTTGATGCCGCCGCGACCCACGCCCCGGCGTAGCAGTCGGCCTGCAGCTCCAGCCGTACCCCGTCGGAGGTCGGGCCCTGATCCTGAAGGTCGAGGCCGTTCATGGTTCCCGTGATGTTCTGGATGTGATGGCCCCACTCGTGCGCCACGACGTAGAGCTGGGCGAGCGGACCGCCGGATGCCCCGAAGTCTTCGCGCAAGTCTTGGTAGAACGCGGTGTCGATGTACACCGTCTGGTCGGGCGGGCAGTAGAACGGGCCGACCGCGCTCGTCGCGCTGCCGCATCCTGTGCTCACCGAGCCTTCGAAGATGACCAGCGCCGGGGCCGTGTAGCCCTCGACCTGGGTCTCCCAGTAGGCGTCGAGAGCCACCGCGGCGCCCTTCATGCGGCAGTCGATGTTCTCGTTGGCATCCTCGCCGGTCAGGCACTGGTCGAGGGTGGTCTCTTCGACCGTCGGTTGGCCGCCGCCGAGGATCGGGGCGAGACCGGTGAGGTCGACACCGACCAGTTGGGAGACGACGACGAGGGCGATGACGACGAGGCCGCCGCCACCCGCGCCCAGGGCCGCGTTGCGCCCGCGCTTGGAGACGCGCCCGCCACCGATGTTCGCGTCGTCGTTGAAAGTCATGAGCAAACGCTACCCGGGCTCGCCGGATCGCGAACCCCCTTGCGCTCTCAGGCGATACAGCACATGGCGGCGCAGCGGGTCACCTTCTGCAACGTTGGGGTTGTCGAAATCGTCGCAGGGATCGTGCGTGAAGCCGAGTCGCCCCATGACGGAACGCGACCTCTCGTTACCAACGCTCGTGAACGACACCAGCTCGGGGATACCGAGGTCGTCGAATGCGAAACGCATCACCTCCTGCGCCGCCTCGGTCGCAAAGCCGTGCCCCCAGGCATCCCGACGCAGCCGCCAGCCGATCTCGATCGCCGGCGTGAACGTCGCCTCGAACCCCACCGGGCTGAGCCCGGTGAACCCGAGGAACCGGCCCTCGTGCTCGACCGCCCACAGCCCCCAGCCGCGCGCCGACAGCGCCGTCGAGATGCGGTCGAACGCGGCGTCCGCTAGCGCCCGGTCGAGCGTCGCCGGAAAGTACTCCATCACCTCGGGGTCGGCGTTCATCGCCGCCCAGCCGTCACGATCCTCCTCTCGCCACTCGCGGAGCACGAGCCGCGCGGTTCGGAGTGCGTTCACGCCGCCTGCTCGGCCGCCGCGACGACTTCGAGCACGCCGTCGCCGTACGCCTCGAGTTTCTTCTCGCCGACCCCGCTGATCGTGCCGAGCTGCTCCCGCGAGCCGGGCTTCGTCACGGCGATCCCGCGCAGGGTCGCATCCCCGAACACGATGTACGCGGGAACGCCCTGCTCGCGCGCAACCTGCGCCCGCCACTCCCGCAGCCTCTCGAACAGACCGCGGGCGGCATCCGGCAGTTCCACCCCGGCGCGCTGCTTCGTCACCTTCACCCGCCGCTCCGGCTCGCGGCGCAGCATCACCTTGCGCGAGCCGTCAAGCACCTCGGCGGCGGTCGGAGCGATCACGAGCGTGCCGTAGCCGTCGGAGCTCACGGTGAGCAGCCCCTGCGCGAGCAGTTGCCGCACGACGCCACGCCACTCCTGGTCGCCCAGCTCGGTGCCGATTCCGAACGTCTTCAGCTCGTCGTGCCGGTTGGAGCGCACCCGATCGGTCTCTTTGCCGAGCAGGATGTCGATGAGCTGACCCGCCCCGAACCGCTGGCTACGCTCCCGCTGCAGTCGCACGACGGTGGACAGCAACTTCTGCGCGGGAACCGTTCCATCCCATGACTCGGGCGGTTGCAGGCAGGTGTCGCAGTTGCCGCAGGCTTCGCTCGGCTGGCCGAAGTACCCGAGAAGCTGCTGACGTCGGCACGACACCGTCTCACACAGCGCGAGCATCGCATCCAGGTGCTGGCTCATCCGGCGCTTGTGGGCGGCATCCCCTTCGCCGTCGTCGATCATGCGGCGCTGCTGCACGACGTCTTGCAAGCCGTAAGCCAGCCACGCGGTCGACGGCAGCCCGTCACGGCCCGCGCGCCCCGTCTCCTGGTAGTAGCCCTCGACACTCTTCGGCAGGTCGAGGTGGGCGACGAACCGCACGTCGGGCTTGTCGATACCCATGCCGAACGCGATCGTCGCGACCATCACGACGCCGTCTTCGCGCAGGAACCGTGACTGGTTGCGCGAGCGTACCTGAGCGTTGAGACCCGCGTGGTACGGCAGCGCCGGGATGCCCTCCGCCACGAGCGCGTCGGCGGTCTTCTCGACGCTCGCCCGCGACAGGCAGTAGACGATTCCTGCGTCGCCCGGATGCTCGCTCTTGAGCAGCGACAGCAACTGGCTGAACGGCTGGTTCTTCGGGTCGATGCGGTACTGGATGTTCGGTCGGTCGAACGATGACACGAACTGCTGCGCCTCACGCAGATCGAGCCGTTCGGCGATCTCTCTGCGGGTGGCCTCCGTCGCCGTCGCGGTGAGGGCGACGCGGGGCACCGCCGGCCAGCGTTCGTGCAGCACCGAGAGGGCCAGGTAGTCGGGGCGGAAGTCGTGCCCCCACTGCGATACACAGTGCGCTTCGTCGATCGCGAAGAGCGCAACATCCACTCGGTCGAGCAGCGCGAGAGTCTGCTGCAGCTTCAGTCGCTCCGGCGCCAGGTAGAGCAGGTCGACGTTGCCGGCGAGCAACTCGGACTCGACCCGGTGCCGCTCCGCCGCGTCTTGCGTCGAGTTGAGGAACGCCGCACGCACGCCGACCGCAGAGAGGGCATCCACCTGGTCTTGCATGAGGGCGATCAGCGGCGAGATCACGACGCCGGTGCCCGGCCGCACGAGAGCGGGGATCTGGTAGCACAGCGACTTTCCGCCGCCCGTCGGCATGAGCACGAGGGCGTCGCCACCCGACACCACGCGATCGATGATCGCCGCCTGCTCGCCGCGGAAGTCGGCGTACCCGAAGACCCGACGCAAGATGTCGAGCGGGGCCTCTGGGGCAGCGGTTGTCACGCGCCCACCCTACGACGCACCGCCGATCCGGCAGCCGACCTGGGGACTCAGGACGGCCACCGGACCCGGGGCGGGTCAGTACGCGAGAATCACCGTCGCAGTGCGCGACGCCTCG
>NZ_JANMSQ010000240.1:0-5760 GCF_031389465.1 Pseudolysinimonas sp. | reverse complement strand
CATGATCTTGCGCTTCTCGGCAAGCGCTTGGTCGAGCCACGCCTCGGCGGCGTCGGCCGAGCCGATCTCGTCGAAGATGTGCATGACGGCTTCGTTGGCCCCGCCGTGCAGCGGACCCTTGAGGGCGCCGATCGCGCCGGTCACCGCCGAGTAGAGGTCGGCGAGCGTCGACGTAATGACGCGCGCCGTGAAGGTCGACGCGTTGAACGAGTGCTCGGCGTAGAGGGTCCGCTGCACGGCGGGGCCAACGAAGCCGTCATGCACATCTTCGACGAGATCGGCTCGGCCGACGCCGCCGAGGCGTGGCTCGACCAAGCGCTTGCCGAGAAGCGCAAGATCATGGGGTTCGGGCATCGCGTCTACAAGAACGGCGACTCGCGCGTTCCCACGATGAAGGCGTCGCTCGACACCCTGATCGAGGAGTACGACCGACCGGATCTGCTCGCTCTCTACGACACCCTCGAGAAGGCGATGGATGACCGCAAGGGCATCAAGCCGAACCTCGACTATCCGTCGGGCCCGGCATACCACCTCATCGGTTTCGAGACGGAGCTGTTCACGCCGCTCTTCGTCGCCTCGCGGGTGACGGGCTGGACGGCCCACATCCGTGAGCAACTCGAAGCGAACGCGCTCATCCGCCCGCTTTCGCTCTATGTCGGGCCGGATCAACGCGAGGTTCCGGCCTCGGCGACCTAGCGGGCGGAGACGACCGCCGCGATCCTCGCGATCTCGGCCGGACCGATGCGACAGCAACCACCGACGATTCGCGCGCCCGCGTCAAGCCACGACGTGACGAGTTCGTCGGGAACGCCCGGACGGCCGACCCAGCGGCGGTTCTTCGCGTCCCATTGCTCGCCGCTGTTGGGATAAACGACGACAGGTTTGTCGGTGACGGCACGCGCCGCCGCGATAGCCGGCGACACTTCGAGCGGATCGCAACAGTTGACGCCGAGGGCGATCACCTCGTCGACCGCGGCGGCCACAGCAAACGCCTCCTCGAGCCGTTCGCCCGATCGCATCCGGCCGAACGCGGGGGTCACACTGATCCACGCCGGGATGCCGGTGCCGGAGAGCTCAGCGGCGAGAGCCTCGACTTCTGCGAGTGAGGGGATGGTTTCCGCGGCGAGAAGGTCCGGACCGGCTGCGGCCAACGCGTGAAGGCGAGGCCGGTGCCACGCTCGCAGCTCGGCGACACCGATCCCGTACTCGCCGGTGTACTCCGATCCATCCGCTCGCATCGCGCCGAACGGACCGATGGATGCGGCCACCCAGGCCTCGCCCCCAGCGGCGTCGCGTGCTTCTCGGGCGAGCCGCACGCTGGTCGCGAGGAGCACATCGACGGCTCCCGCGTCGATGCCTCTCGTCGCGAGCTCGTCATACCCGACCTGGTACGACCCGGTGATCACGATCTCCGCGCCGGCGGCGAGGTATTCGCCGTGAGCGGTCCGCACGGCTTCGGGATCGTCGAGCAGTGTCTGGGTCGACCACAGCGCCGACGAGAGGTCGTGACCGTGCCGTTCGAGGAGGGTCCCGAGCCCGCCATCGAGCACGAGCGGTCGCATCGCCAGGGAGTCGAGCAGGCTCGGCATGCGCCCAGACTAAGCGGCGCCGGCGCGCAAGACCCTGCGGGTGTTCGCGGGCGCGGTGATACCGTCCGGACATGTCGCAAATCGTGGCGGTCGCACCGGCGCTTCCCGCGCACAGCTACGCCCAGAGCGACATCACAGCCGAACTGTCGGGGCTGATCACCCGCGACGCGACGAAACGCGCGGTGCTCGAGCGCTTCCACGCGGCGAGCGGCATCGGAACGCGGTACACCGTGCTGCCACTCGAGCAGTACCGTGATCTGGGCTCGTTCGGCGACGCCAACGACATCTGGATCCGCGAGGGCACGGCACTCGCAACCCGCGCGATGGCGGAGGCACTGGCGACTGCGGGGCTTCACCCTGAGGATGTCGACTACCTCTTCTTCACCTCGGTGACCGGCATCGCGGCGCCGTCGATCGACGCGCGGCTGGTGCCCTCCCTCGGGTTGCGCAGCAACGTCAAACGAGTGCCGTCGTTCGGCCTCGGCTGTGTCGCCGGCGCCGCCGGGCTGGCTCGCGTGCATGACTACCTGCTCGGGCATCCGCGCGAAATCGCCGTGCTCGTCTCGGTCGAACTCTGTTCGCTCACCCTGCAGCAGGGCGACGACTCGCTGGCGAACTTCGTCGCAAGCGGGCTCTTCGGCGACGGGGCGGCCGCCGTCGTCGTCGCCGGGGCGGAGCGCGCCGCGGAGCTCGGGCTCCCCGGCCCCGACATCCTCGGCACGCGGGCAGCGCTCTACCCCGACAGTGAGTCGGTCATCGGTTGGGACATCGGCGGCACCGGCTTTCGCATCGTGCTCACCGCCGCCGTCTCCGACACGATCGACGCGAATATCGCGGCGGATGTCGACGGACTGCTCGCCGACCACGCCGTCGGGCGGGCCGACGTTTCGGCCTGGGTCGCGCATCCCGGTGGTCCCCGTGTGCTGGAGGCGTTCGAGCGTGGCCTCTCCCTGGAACGCCGCGATCTCGCCGCCTCCTGGCGGTCGCTGGATGCCGTCGGCAACCTCTCGTCGTCGTCGGTGCTGCACGTGCTCGCCGACATGCTCGTGCAACCGGCCGGCACCCACGGGGTGTTGTTCGCCCTCGGGCCCGGCGTGACCAGCGAGTACGTGCTCCTTCGGTGGGCAGCATGATTCTGTTCAGCGCCGTCTGGTTCACCGCGTTCGTGCTGCTCACCGGGGTGGAGCGTCTGGTCGAGCTGGTCATCTCGAAACGCAACGCGTCGTGGGCGTTCGCGCGGGGCGGGGTCGAGTCGGGCGCTCAGCACTTTCCCGCGATGGTCGCGCTGCATACCGGGTTACTGGTCGGAGCGCTCGCCGAAGTGTGGCTGCTCGGGCGGCCGTTCATCCCCGCACTCGGGTGGCCGATGCTCACGATCGCACTGTTGTGCCAAGCAGGACGGTACTGGGTGATCGCGTCCCTCGGGCGCCAATGGAACACTCGGGTCATCGTCGTGCCCGGGATGGCGTTGCAGCGCCGCGGACCGTACCGGTGGCAGTGGCTGCGGCATCCGAACTACGTCATCGTTGCCGCGGAAGGCATCGCGCTGCCGCTCGTGCACTCCGCGTGGATCACGGCTCTCGTGTTCACTGTGCTCAACGCGATCCTGCTGCTGCGGTTCCGCATCCCGGCCGAGGAGCGCGCGCTGCGAGCCGCGGCATCCTGATGTCGGTCGACACCGACGTTCTCATCGCGGGCGGCGGCCCGGTCGGCCTCGCCGCCGCGATCGAAGCCCGGCTCGCCGGACTCGACGTCACTGTCGTGGAACCGCGCGACGGGCCGATCGACAAGGCCTGCGGCGAGGGGCTCATGCCCGGCGCGCTCCCCGAGCTCGCCCGCCTCGGCGTCGACCCCGACGGGATGCCGTTCCAGGGAATCGCGTACCTCGACGGCAAGCGCCGCGTGGAGCACCGGTTCGACGGCGGGCCGGGTCGCGGGGTGCGCCGCACCGTGTTGCACGCCGCGCTGCGCGACCGGGCTGTCGCCGCGGGGGTGCGGTTCTTCGAGGGCCGGGTCGAGGGGGTGCACCAGCGCGCGGGCTTCGTGGAGGCCGTCGGCTTGCGCGCCGCCTGGCTGCTCGGGGCCGACGGCCTGCACTCCGCGGTCGCTCGGGAGACCGGGCTTGCCCTGCCCCCGCCGATGGCGCGTCGTCGCTTCGGGCAGCGGCGGCACTACGCGCTGCCCCCGTGGTCGGAGTTTGTCGAGGTGCTGTGGACGCGGGCGGGCGAGTTTTACGTGACACCCGTCGGCGAACGCGTCGTCGGGATCGCCCTGCTCGCCCGTCGCGGCGAGCACTTCGATGACGCGCTCGCCGCGGCTCCCGCCCTCGCCGAACGGCTGCGCGGCGTGGAGGCCGCGAGCGACCTGCGAGGCGCCGGGCCGCTGCGGCAGCGCACCCGCGCCCGAGTCGCCGGACGCGTGCTGCTCGTGGGTGACGCGTCCGGCTACGTCGACGCGCTCACCGGTGAAGGGTTGAGGATCGGCTTCGCGCAGGCCCGCGCTGCCATCGCCGCGATCACCGCCGACCAACCGGAAGGGTATGAGGCTGCCTGGGAGCGCGAGACCCGTGACTTCCGGCGGCTCACCGGCGCGCTCGTGAGGCTCGCCGCTTCACCGCTGCGCGGAGCGGTCGTGCCCGTCGCCGCCCGCTTCCCCGCGGTGTTCGCGGCAGCAGTCGAGCGTCTCGCGCGGTAGTCCACCCCGGGGATTCGTGCGGATTGGCGGGATAGGTGCGAAACGCCGCCAATCCACACGAATCGGAGGGGTCAACGACGGGGGGACGGGGTCACGGCACGTCGAGGCCGAGCACGGTGAGCAGCTCGGCGGCGGTGTCGACGACGGCGACGGTGCCGGCCGTCTCCTCCGGGGCGCCGTAGCCCCAGGTGACGAAGATCGTCGGCACGTCGTGAGCCGCGGCGCCGAGCACGTCGTGATGCCGGTCGCCGATCATCACCGGACGAGACAGGTCGGCGCCGCGTGCTCGCATGCGGCGCAGGGCCTCGAAGACGACATCCGCTTTCGCGCTGCGCACCTCGTCTTCGCTTGCGCCCGTGAGCTCGTCGAAGTACTGCGCCAGGTCGTAGTGCTCGAGGATCAGCCGCGCCGTCGATTCGGGCTTCGAGGTCGCGAGCGACAGCGGCAGAGGCGACTCATGGATGGCGCGCAACACGTCGGGCAGCCCAGGATAGAGCTCGGCGTCGAAGACCCCGGTCATGACGTAGTGCTCCCGGTAGATCGCGAGCGCCCGCGCCGAGGTCAGCGGATCGAATCCGGCGAGGTCGCGGAACGAGTCCATGATCGGCGGGCCGATCCATTCGAGCAGTTTCGCGGGCGGCGGGATGGGGAGCCCCATCGCCCCGAACGTGTACGCGAGCGACGAGGTGATGCCGGGCGCCGAGTCCACGATCGTGCCGTCCAGGTCGAACAGCACCGCGGTGTAGGGGTAGTCGCTCGCCATGATTAGAACAGTTTGGCGTGCCCGACGTCGAGTCCGCGCATCGCGTCGTAGTCGAGCAGCAGGGTGCGGATGCCGCGGTCGGCCGCGAGGGTCTGCGCCTGCGGGGCGATCGACTGGGCCGCGAACACTCCCGCAACCGGCGCGAGCAGCGGGTCGCGATTCATCAGCTCGAGGTAGCGCGTGAGCTGCTCGACGCCGTCGATGCCGCCGCGCCGCTTGATCTCGACCGCGACGTGGGCACCGGCGGCATCCCGAGCCAGGATGTCGACTGGCCCGATCGCCGTCATGTACTCGCGCCGCACCAGCGTGTGCCCGTCACCGAGCAAGGCGATCTGCTCGGCGAGAAGCCTCTGCAGATCGGCCTCGACTCCGTCCTTCTGCAGCCCCGGATCGACCCCGAGGTCGTGGGTCGAGTCGTGCAGGATCTCGTAGATCGAGATGACGAGGATGTCGGCGGTCTTCGCCTGACTCACCCGCCAGAGTTCGACGACCCCGGCCTCCGCACGTTCAGCATCGACCTCGTCGAGGGCGAAGGTGCAGGGCGGGCTCATCCAATTGAGCGGCTTGTACGACAGCGAGTCCGAGTGCACCAGCACGCTGCCATCGCTTTTGAGCACGAGCAGCCGCGTCGCGAGCGGGAGGTGTGCCGAAAGCCGCCCGGCGTAGTCGACCGAGCAGCGGGCAACGACCAGACGCACCCGGCCAGCCTATTTC
>NZ_JANMSQ010000234.1:0-2871 GCF_031389465.1 Pseudolysinimonas sp. | reverse complement strand
CTGCCCACCCCGGCGCCCTCGGCGATGCGACCGGCTTCGAGGTAGGTGAGGTGCTCGGGGTCGATGCCTTTACGCATCTTGATCGTGAGCGGCACCCGCCCGGCCGCGCTCACGGCGCCTTCGACGATCTCGCGGAACAGGTCGAGGTCGACGAGCGCACTCGCGGAGGCGACCGCGAGCCCCACCGCCCGGGCGGAACGCTCGATCGCGGCGCGTGCGCGGGGGTCGGGGGAGGCCGCAAGTTCTTCGCCCGTCGAGCCCTCCCAGCCGTGCGCGCGGGCCCAGCGCACCGAACTCGGTCCGGAGGCGATCGCTTCGAGGCATCCCGATCGCCCGCAGGCACAGGGGTCATCGAAGCCCGCCACCTGCACGTGCCCGATGTGCCCGGCGTTGCCGCTCATACCCGAAATGCCGCGCCCGTCGAGCACGAGGCCGCCGCCGACGCCCGTCGAGACGACCATGCCCATGACGTTGGCCGATCCGCGGCCGGCGCCGTACCGGGCCTCGGCGAGAGTGATGGCCAGCCCGTCGATGGCGAGCACGACCTCGGCCCCCGGTACGAGCGCGGCGACGAGGTCGCGCAACGGGTGGTCGCGCCACGCGGGAACGTTGAGCGGCGACGCGAGACCTCGCACGGTGTCGACCGGCCCGGCCGAGCCAATCCCCACCCGCGAAACGGTCGTGTCGCCGAGCGCGCCCTGCACGACTTCGGCGACCGCGGCATCCAGTTCGGCCGCCGAGCGCTCGGGCCCGGTCGGGCGGCGGGTGCGAGTGCCCTCGACGATGCGGCCGCCGACAACGAGCGCGGCTTCGACCTTCGTGCCCCCGAAGTCCACAGCCAGCACCGCGTCGACCTCCAGCGCCGGGGATTCAAGGGGCTCACTCACGGCCCCCAGCGTAGACTTCCTCGGATGGATACGACGTCGCTGGCCCCGGCCGAACGGGCGGTCAAGCTGCTCGGCGGCGACCTCACCGAGAAGAGCCTGCGCCTGCACCTTGAAGGGCTGTCGGGGGTGGATGCCGTGGGCCTCGAAGCCCGCGCCGCCGGCCTCGGAACCCGGTCGATCAAGACCACCTCGAAGGCGTGGGCACTCGACACGATCATCACCCTCATCGACTTGACGACTCTCGAAGGAGCCGACACTCCCGGCAAGGTGCGGTCGCTCGTCGCGAAGGCGGTGACCCCCGACGCCTCCGACCCCTCGACGCCGCGCGTCGCGGCGGTGTGCGTCTACGGCGACATGGTCGCGACGGCGGTCGACGCCCTCGGCGACCTGCACGGCGACCCGGATGATGGCAAGATCTCGGTCGCGGCAGTGGCGACGGCGTTCCCGAGCGGCCGGGCGTCGCTGCGGGTGAAACTCGCCGACACCGAGGATGCCGTGGCCGCCGGCGCCGACGAGATCGACATGGTCATCGACCGTGGCGCGTTCCTCGCCGGCAACTACGGCAAGGTCTTCGAGGAAATCGTCTCGGTGAAGGAGGCCTGCCGCCGCGCGGACGGGTCGTACGCGAGCCTCAAGGTGATCCTTGAGACGGGCGAACTCAACACCTACGACAATGTGCGGCGCGCATCCTGGCTGTCGATTCTCGCCGGGGGCGACTTCATCAAAACCTCGACCGGCAAGGTGCAGCCCGCGGCGACCCTGCCGGTGACGCTGCTCATGCTGCAGATCGTGCAGGAATGGCACCGGCTCACCGGCGAACGCGTGGGGGTGAAGCCGGCGGGCGGCATCCGGGCCTCGAAGGATGCGATCAAGTACCTGGTGACCGTCGCCGAGACCGCAGGCGAGGAGTGGCTGCAGCCGCACCTGTTCCGCTTCGGGGCCTCGACGCTGCTCAACGACGTGCTCATGCAACGGCAGAAGATGACGACCGGTCGCTACAGCGGCCCCGACTACGTGACGGTGGACTGATGCCCGCTTCTGGTGAGCACTTCTTGGATTACGCGCCGGCGCCGGAGTCGACGAGCATCCTGCACCTGAAGAAGTCGTACGGACTCTTCATCGACGGCGAGTTCGTCGACGGCTCGGGTTCGGGATTTTCGACCATCTCGCCCGCGAACGAGAAGAAGATCGCAGAGATCGCGATGGCGACCCCCGCCGACGTCGACAAGGCGGTGACCGCGGCCCGTCGGGCGTTCGAGAAGACCTGGTCGAAGATGCCCGGCGCCGACCGCGGCAAGTACCTGTTCCGCATCGCGCGGCTCATCCAGGAGCGCGCCCGCGAGCTCTCGGTGGCCGAGAGTCTCGACAACGGCAAGCCGATCAAAGAGAGTCGGGATGTCGACATCCCTCTCGTCGCCGCCTGGTTCTTCTACTACGCCGGCTGGGCCGACAAACTCGACTACGCCGGGCTCGGCTCGTCGCCGCGAGCGCTGGGGGTCGCCGCGCAGGTCATCCCGTGGAACTTCCCGCTGCTCATGCTCGCCTGGAAGATCGCCCCCGCCCTCGCCGCCGGCAACACCGTCGTCATCAAGCCGGCCGAGACGACGTCGCTGTCGGCACTGATCTTCGCCGAGATTCTGCAGCAGGCCGACTTGCCCAAGGGCGTCGTGAACATCGTCACCGGTGCGGGGGAGACGGGTGCGACGCTGGTGCGGCATCCCGATGTCAACAAGGTCGCCTTCACCGGATCGACCGCCGTCGGCCGCGAAATCGCGAAAGCGGTCGCCGGCACGGGTAAGAAGGTCACCCTCGAGCTCGGCGGCAAGGCAGCGAACATCGTCTTCGACGACGCCCCGATGGAGCAGGCGATCGAAGGCATCGTCAACGGCATCTTCTTCAACCAGGGCCACGTCTGCTGCGCCGGCTCGCGCTTGCTCGTGCAAGAGAGCGTCGCCGATCTGGTGATCGCCAAGCTCAAGCGCCG
>NZ_JANMSQ010000224.1:0-14345 GCF_031389465.1 Pseudolysinimonas sp. | reverse complement strand
ACATCATCTGGTAGGTCAGGGTCCCCGACTTCGACACGAGGCCGATCGGACCCTTGCCGGTGATGTTGTTGGGGGTGATGCCCACGAGCGACTCCCCCGGCGTGATGATGCCGGGGCAGTTCGGGCCGATGATGCGAGTCGTGCCCTTCGCCTTCGCGTAGGCCCAAGCCTCGGCGGTGTCTTGCACCGGGATGCCTTCGGTGATGACGACGAGCAGCGGGATGCCGGCATCCACCGCTTCGATCATCGCGTCCTTGGCGAAAGCCGGGGGCACGAAGACGATCGACACGTCGGCGCCGGTTTCGGCGATGGCCTCGGCGACGGTGCCGAAGACCGGCAGCGTGACGCCGCCGTCATGCTCGACGGTCGTGCCGGCCTTGCGCGCGTTGACGCCGCCGACGACCTGGGTTCCGGCCTTGAGCATCAGGGCGGTGTGCTTGGTGCCCTCGCCGCCCGTAATGCCCTGGACGATGACCCTGGAGTCCTTGGTGAGGAAGATCGACATGTTTCTAGTCCTTCGAAGTCTGGTTTCGATACGCCGCTGCGCGGCTACTCAACCGGCGGTGGCGGCGAGTTGCGCGGCCTTGTCGGCGCCGTCGTCCATGGTGTCGGCGAGGGTCACGAGGGGGTGGCGCGCACTGCGCAGGATCGCGTGCCCTTCGTCGACCCGGTTGCCGTCGAGGCGCACCACGAGCGGCTTGGTGGCGCTGTCGCCGAGGATCTCGAGGGCTTTGACGATGCCCTCGGCAACGGCGTCACACGCGGTGATGCCGCCGAAGACGTTGACGAAGACGCTCTTCACCTGCGGGTCGCCGAGGATGACGTCGAGCCCGGCCGCCATGACTTCAGCCGAGGCCCCCCCACCGATGTCGAGGAAGTTGGCGGGCTTCACGCCGCCGTGCCGCTCGCCCGCGTAGGCGACGACATCCAGGGTGCTCATGACGAGGCCTGCGCCGTTGCCGATGATGCCGACCTCGCCGTCGAGTTTCACGTAGTTGAGGTCGTGCGCCTTGGCCTTCGCTTCAAGCGGGTCGGCGGCGTCCTTGTCTTCGAGCGCCTCGTGTTCGGGGTGCCGGAATCCGGCGTTCTCATCGAGCGTGACCTTGCCGTCGAGGGCGACGATGTCGCCGGCGCCGGTGAGCACGAGCGGGTTCACCTCGACGAGGGTGGCGTCTTCGGCGGCGTAGACGCCGTAGAGCTTCACGATGACGGGGGCGACCTTGTCGATGATCTCGGCCGGGAACTTCGCCGCGACCGCGATCTCAGTAGCCTTCGCCAGGTCGATGCCGGCGACCGGGTCGACCTCGATGCGGGCAAGTGCCTCAGGCCGCTCCTCGGCGAGCACCTCGATCTCCATGCCGCCCTCGTAGGAGGCGAGCGACAGGTAGGAGCGGTTCGCGCGGTCGAGCAGCACGGAGAAGTAGTACTCCTCCTTGATGTCGGCACCCGCGGCGACCATGACCTTCTTGACGATGTGACCCTTGATGTCGAGACCGAGGATCGCCTTCGCGGCCTCTTCGGCATCCGCGGGGGTCTTCGCGACCTTCACGCCGCCGGCCTTGCCGCGACCACCGGTCTTCACCTGCGCCTTGACGACGGTGACGCCACCGAGCTTCTCCGCCGCGGCGCGCACCTCGGCGGGAGTCTCTGCGACGATGCCGGCGAGCACGGGAACACCGTGCTTCTCGAACATCTCACGGGCCTGGTACTCGTACAGATCCACGCTGAACTTCTTCTTCCGTTGGAGGGGAGCGGATGCTTGGTGGCGGGGCCGTCTTCTCTCGACATCGAGATAACTCGACGTCAAGATACTTTTCAGCCTCGCACAGCCTACCCCTGCGAGCATGGGCCTATGTCCGATCGCAGCGAGGCCTTCCGGCGGTACGCAGCCGACTCGTCGTTGGTGTTCGGCGGGCTCGCCGCGATCCTGCTGCAGCTCGCGCACCCGGTGGTCGCGCGTGGAGTCGCCGAGAGCAGCTCCTTCGCCCGTGACCCGCTCAGGCGGTTACGCCAGACCCTCGCCTACGTATACGCAGTACAACTCGGCTCCCCGCAGCAGCACGCTCTGGCCGTGCGACGCGTCGACTCGGCGCATACCCGGGTGACGGGTGCCCGCGATCCGGGCCTGCAGTTGTGGGTCACCGCGACCCTGGCTCACACCGGGATGCAGGTGCACGAATTGCTGCACGGTCCTCTTCCGGCCGAGCTCGCCGCGGAGGTGTACGCGGCGAGCGGCGAGCTCGGGATGTCGTTGCAGCTACCACGTCACGCCTGGCCCGCCGACCGCGCGGCCTTCGACCGCTACTGGGAGGCCGCCCTCCCCACGCTCGAGGTCGGGCCCGCCGCCCGTGCCGTTGCAGCCGAGCTGCTCGCGGCGCGCGCGGCGCCCTGGTGGCTACGCCTTGCGCTCCCGGCCGCGCGCGAGTTCACCGCGGTGCTGCTGCCCGCGCGACTGCGCGACGCCTACAACCTGCCGGATCATCCGCGACGCGGCCGAACCGTCGTGGGTGTGGTGCGGATGCTCGTCCGGCTGGCGCCGCGGCGTCTGCTCGAATTGCCGTCACGGCGGCTGCTCGCTGACCCTCGCCGCACCTGAAACGTCTGCTGTCTAGGCTCGATGCATGGACACACGAACTCTGGGTCGCACCGGCCGCACCGTCTCGGTCATCGGCCTCGGGACTTGGCAGCTAGGCGCCGACTGGGGCTCCGTGGATGACGGCGACGCCCGCGCCGTACTCGACGCTTCCTTCGCCGCGGGCGTGACGATGTACGACACTGCCGACGCGTACGGCGACGGCCGCAGCGAGCAGCGCATCGCATCCTGGCTCGACGCTCAGGGCCTCCGCGGCCAGGTCTTCGTGGCGACCAAGATCGGCCGGCGGGTGCCGCAACTGGCCGCGAACTACTCGATGACGAACTTCCGAGCCTGGATCGACAGGTCGCGCACGAACCTCGGGACGGACACCCTCGATCTCGTGCAGCTGCACTGCCCGCCCGACGAGGTGTACGCGTCGGACGAGGTCTTCGACGGCCTCGACACCCTCGTCGCCGAGCAGGCGATTGCCGCGTACGGCGTGAGTGTCGAGACCGCCGAGCAGGCGCTCGCGGCGATTGCCCGTCCGGGGGTCGCGACGGTGCAGATCGTCCTCAACGCGTTCCGGCTGAAGCCGCTCGACGCCGTGCTGCCGGCCGCGCAGGAGGCGGGAGTCGGCATCATCGCCCGCGTGCCGCTGGCGAGCGGTCTGCTCTCCGGTCGGTACGACCATGACACGACGTTCGCGGCCGACGATCATCGCAGCTACAACCGGGACGGCTCATCGTTCGACGTTGGCGAGACCTTCGCGGGTGTCGACTTCGACGAGGGGGTCGAGGCCGCGCGGGAGTTTTCGGCGCTCGCCCGCGAACACGGCCTCGAGCCGGCCGCGACAGCACTCGCCTGGCTCGCGCAACTGCCGGGCGTGACCACCGTCATCCCGGGGGCCCGCAATGTCGGGCAGGCCCAGGGCAACGCGGCAGCGGGATCGGTCGCCCCGCTCGGGGATGCCTTCACCGCCGCCGTGCGCGACCTGTACGACCGCCGCATCCGGGGATCAGTCCACAACCGCTGGTAAAGCAAACGCTGGTGACCCGGCCGGAGCCGAGCCACCAGCGTTTGGTGCTGCGGGTTAGCGGCCGCGCGAACCCTGCGAACGCGCGAACAGCACGCCCGTGATGAGCAGGCCGAGGGCGAAGACGATCGCCAGAACGGTTCCGAAGACACCGAGAGCGGTCGCGGCAACTCCCGCGAGCAGGATGATCGCCGCGACGATCGCCGTCACGACGAACGCGAGCGCCGACTGGTTGGTGACCTCTTTGCCGATGTAGAGCGCAATGGCGCCCACGAGGGTGCCCAGGGCAGCCGCGATCGCGGCGATCGTGCCGAGCGGAGCCGGCAGGGCGACGACGAGCCCGAGCGCGAGCAGCAGCCAGCCGACGGCGCCGACGATCAGCGCGATGCGGGTGATGGTGCCTTTGAACGAAGAGATCGCCAGGATCAGCAACGCGACGCCGATCGCCAGGTAGGCCAGGAAGACCAGCCAGACGCCGAGCGCCGTGACTCCGGCCAGGCCGAGCACGATGTTCAGCAGCAGCAGCGCGCCTGCGATCGCAAGGATGACGCCGGCGATCGACCGGCGCGAGTTGGTTACAGCAGCCATACGGTGTTCTCCTTTGAACTGAATGGTCCCAGCTGAGCCGGGCGGCCCCAGCCTAGGGGTAACGGGCCTTCGAGCGAGAGTGCCGCGCACTCTAGGCTGTGCGGCATGGCCGACATCCGCCGCTTCGCTTTCGCCCGTCACTTGCGCTCCACCCCCACCAGCCACATCGTCCACGCGCGGCGGGGTCGAATCGTGCACAGCGGCCCCGGGATCGCGTTCTACTTCCGCGCGCTCAACGCCGCGATCAGCGAGGTGCCGATCGCCGAGAACGAACTCTCGATGCTGTTCGGCGCCCGCACTCTCGACTTTCAGGAGGTGTCGGTGCAGGCGACCGTCACTTACCGCTTCGCCGACCCGGTGATTGCGGCAGGACGCATTGACTTCTCGATCGACCCGTACCACGGCCGCTGGATCGGCAAGCCGCTTGAGCAGGTCGGCACGCGCATCACCGAACTCGCGCAACAGTACGCGGTCGAGCACATCTCGTCGCTGAACCTCGTGGATGTGCTCGGCGCCGGCATCCCGAAGGTGCGTGCGGTTACGGCCTCCGGTCTCGCCGGCGATGAGCGGCTCGCCGAGACATCGGTCATCGTCGTCGCGGTACGCATCGTGTCGATCCGCCCGCAAGCCGACCTGGAACGGGCGCTCGAGACGCCGGTTCGCGAGCGGGTACAACAGGATGCCGACGCCGCCACGTACGAGCGGCGGGCACAGGCGGTCGAACGTGAGCGCACGATCGCCGAGAACGAACTGCAGAGCAAGATCGAGCTCGCGACGCGCGAGCAGCAGCTCGTGCAACAGGAGGGCGCGAACTCGCAGCGCCGCGCGACCGAGGAGGCCGCGACGGCCCTCATCGCCGCGAAGGCGAGCTCTGAGCGGGCGAAGCTCGAGGCTGCCGCGCGCGCCGACAGCACGCGAGTCGTCGGTGCGGCTCATGCCGATTCCGAAGCGGCGCGGCTCGCCGCCTACGCGGGAGTGCAGCCGACGTTGCTGACGGCCCTCGCGTTCCAGGAGCTGGCGAAGCACCTTCCCGAGATCGGCACGCTCAACCTGACACCGGATGTGCTCACCCAGGCGCTGTCTCGGCTTGCGGCTGCTCCGGAGCCGGCGGCGGCTGCCCCCGCAGCGCCGGTAGCTTCCGACGCCGCCCCCGACCAGCGCTGACGCCGGAGCGATCGTGCTGCCCGTCCGCGTGGTGTTCGTGCGCCGTCGCTCGGAGTACGACGAGTTGCTCGACCGGCACGCCACCTTCGGACAGGCCGAGTTCTTTCTCCGCTCCCGCGGTCGGTCGATCGAAGATGTCGTCGCCCGCCACGAGGCGATCCAAGCGGCGCTGCACCTGGTCTCCACCAGCCTGCCCGCAGATGTGCGGCAGGCTCGCGTCGAGCGCACCGACCTCGACCGCTACCTGTTCGCCCCCGAAGACATCGTCGTCGCGGTGGGCCAGGACGGTCTCGTCGCCAACGTGGCGAAGTACCTCTCGGGGCAGCCGGTGATCGGCGTGAACCCCGAGCCGGGTCGCAACGCCGGGGTGCTCGTGCGGCACGAGCCGACCGCGGGCGCCGCGATCGTCGACCGGGTGCGGCACGGCCAGGCGACGATCGAGCAACGCGCGATGGTGCAGGCGACCCTCGACGACGGGCAGACCCTTACCGCGCTCAACGACCTCTACCTCGGCGACCCCGGCCATCAGTCGTCGCGGTACACGCTCACGGTTCCGGAGCGCGGCACCGAACGGCAGTCGTCGTCGGGAATCATCGTCGGTACCGGAACGGGAAGCACGGGGTGGTCGTCGTCCATCGCCAACGACCGCGAGCTGCTCGACTGGCTGCCGGAAGCGGCATCCGATGGCCTCGCCTGGTTCGTGCGCGAAGCCTGGCCGTCGCCTGCCACCGGGCGCGTACTCGAGTTCGGGGCCCTGCTGGCGTCCCAGCGCCTCGAGCTGGTCGCCGAGTCGGAGTTGCTCGTGGCCTTCGGCGACGGCATCGAGCACGACCGCCTGTCGATCGCCTGGGGCCAACACCTCACCGTCGGCACCAGCGAGCACCGCCTCGCCCTCGTCGTCGCGTGAAATTCGTCATATGAAGTTCGCCGCGCTACGGGCGCGCTGGTACAAGAGCTACCTCAGCGGCGGGTCACTGCTGATGGCGGGCGACAACGCCGAGCACGCCATCACCTACCTCGTGATGTGGCAGCTGTTCGAGTCGCCGCTGCTCGCCGGATTCGCGGTGGTGAGCCATTGGCTGCCGCACCTGCTGTTCTCGATTCCGTTCGGGGGGCTCGCCGACCGGTTCGATTGTCGGCGGATCATTCAGATCTCCTGTGGCCTGTTCGTCGTCGCATCCCTCACCTGGGGTGTGCTGTTGTTGTACGAGGCGCTGCAGCCGTGGCATTGCGTGGTGTTGCTGCTCGTGCACGGGTTTGCGAGTGCGTTGTGGCATCCGGCGAATCAGGTAATGCTCTACGACCTGGTCGGCGAGAAGACTCTGCCGAGCGCGGTGCGGCTGATGGCGACGGGCCTGAGCCTCGGCATGTTGGTGGGTCCGGCCGTCGGCGCGGTGCTGCTGTTCACCATCGGGCCCGCCTGGGGGATGTTCGTCAACGCGCTGTTCTACCTCCCGTTCCTCATCCACCTCGCACTATCGCCGTTCGACGGCCACCAGCGCCGAACGACCGGGGTGCTTCCGCGAGTACGGCTGCGAGAGCTGCTCGCAACCGTCCGCGATCTGCCGCGGTACCCCAACATCCTGCTCGTCATCGCGCTGCAGGGGGCCGTCGGGTTGCTCATCGGCGTCGCCCTGATGCCGCTGCTGCCGGAATTCGGTGAACTGCTCGGTCAGGTCGAGTCGGGCCTCGGCTATGGGCTGTTGCTCGTCGCGCTGAGCGTTGGCGCGGTCACCGGCGGCCTCGTGCTCGAGAGTGTCGGGCATCTGCGGGCGACCCCCCTCGTCTCGGCGTTGAGCGAACTCGTCTTCGCGGCGTGCATCCTGGGGTTCGCGCTCTCGCGGGTGTTCCCGCTGAGCCTCGCGTTGCTCGTAGTTGCCGGTGCGGCCTCGATCCTCTCCCTCTCGACGTCGCAGACGGTCGTGCAACTGGAGGCGCCTCCCGCGCGGCGCGGACGGTTCATCGGAGCGTTCAACACGACGAACATGGGGTTCCGGGTCGGCAGCGGAGTGCTCGTCGCCGTGCTCGGTGGGCTCGTCGGCATCCCCGCCGCCGTTGCTCTCGCTGCCGGAACCCTCGTGCTGGTCTGCATCGCCCTCGCCGCCGTCGCCGCGCGGCTGCGGCCCGCACCCCCTTCGGCGTGACGGCTATTTGCCCAAGATGGCTGACCTTTGACGCGGAAAGTCCGCCAACTTGGGCAAATAGCCGTCAGAGCTTCTCGATCGGGGCGATCTTGATGAGCAGGCGCTTCTTGCCCGCGGTGTCGAACTGCACTTCGGCGATCGACTTCGTGCCCTGACCCGTCACCGCCACGACGCGGCCCTCGCCGAAATCGGTGTGACGGATGCGGTCGCCGACATCCAGCGTGAGGTCGCCGTTGTCGCGCACCTTTCCGGTGATCTCGGATGCCCACTCCCGTTTCACCCGCGGCGGGGCAGGGGGCAGTTCGGTCGAGTACGAGAACCCGCGCGCTGGGCCGCCCGCGTAGCCCCGAGCGTTGAGCGCCCGCGGACGCTGACCGCCGCGCGAAGTCGCATCTCCGGGCGACTGCCGCCAGTCGATGAGGCCCGCCGGGATCTCTTGCAGGTAGCGGCTCGGCATCGCGACGCTCGTGTCGCCGAACGACGACCGGGTCATCGACAACGACAGGAACAGTCGCTTCTTCGCCCGGGTGATCCCGACATAGAACAGCCGGCGCTCCTCGGCGAGGCCGCCGGGTTCGCCCGACGAGATGCGGTGCGGCAGCAGGTCTTCTTCGACCCCGGTGAGGAATACGGCGTCATACTCGAGGCCCTTCGCGGTGTGCAGCGTCATCAGCGAGATCGACCCGGATTCGTCGTCGATCTCATCGGCCGCCGCGACCAGCGCCACCTCGGTGAGAAACTCGAGCAGGCCGGCATCCGGGTTGTTCTTCGCGAACTCCTTCGTCACCGACACGAGTTCTTCGACGTTCTCGATGCGCGCCTCATCCTGCGGGTCACGGGTGGCGCGCAGCGCCTCGAGGTACCCGGATCCGCCCAGCAGGGCGAGCAGGATGTCGGCAGCCTTCCCTCCCGCGTTGTGCTGAGCCTCGGCCTCATCGAGCAGTTCGCCGAGGTCGAGAATCGCCCGGGTGACTTTCGGGCCGAGTTCCAGTTGCCCGGCATCCCCGAGCGCGTCCCGCAGGGCGACACCCATCTTGTCGGCGTGCGCCTGCAGCGCCGCTTCGGTCGCCGGGCCGATGCCGCGCTTCGGGGTGTTGAGGATGCGGCGCAGCGCGAGGTCGTCGGCGGGATTGGCCACCTGGATCAGATACGCCATCGCGTCCTTGATCTCGGCGCGCTCGTAGAACTTGGTGCCGCCGATGATCTTGTACGGCAGCCCCGAGCGGATGAACACGTCTTCCAGCGGCCGGGTCTGCGAGTTGGTGCGGTAGAACACCGCGATCTCGCGGTACGGGGTTCCCGCGGAGTGCAGCGCCGAGATCTCGTCGGCCACGAACTGCGCCTCGTCGTGCCCCGAGTATCCGGTGTAGCCGATGATCGGGTGCCCGGCCCCGACGGTCGTGAAGAGGTTCTTCTCAAGCCGGTCGAAGTTGTTCGAGATGACGGCGTTGGCGGCATCGAGGATGTTCTGCGTCGACCGGTAGTTCTGCTCGAGCAGCACGGTCTTGGTGTCGGGATAGTCGCGCTCGAACTCGACGATGTTGCGGATGTCGGCGCCGCGGAACGCGTAGATCGACTGATCCGAGTCGCCGACGACGGTGAGCGCGGCCCCGGGCAGCCCGCCCGAAGCGTCCACGGCCATCCGCGTGTCTTCGGGAACATGCTGCGGCTTGATCGGCCGGGTCAGTTCGCGGATCAACGCGTACTGGGCGTGGTTGGTGTCTTGGTACTCGTCGACCAGCACATGCCGGAACCGCCGCTGGTAGAGCGCCGCGACATCCGGGAACGCCCGGAACAGGTGTACCGTTTCGCCGATCAGGTCGTCGAAGTCCATCGCGTTCGCCCGACGCAACCCCGCCGTGTACCGCCGGTAGATCTCGAGGAACGCCACCTCGGCAGGGTCGTCGGTGTTGATGTTGCGCGCGTAGGTGTCGACATCCACGAGCTCGTTCTTCTGCTTCGAGATCTTGCTGGCGACGATGCCCGGCGTGAGGTTGAGGGTGTCGGCATCCAGCTCTTTCACGATGCGCTTGATGAGCGCCCGACTGTCGGCGGAGTCGTAGATCGTGAAGCCCGCCTTCATGCCCATCACTTCGGCCTGGCGCCGCAGGATGCGCACACACGCGGAGTGGAAGGTCGAGATCCACATGCCGTCGGTGGCCCGGCCCACGAGGTGTTGCACGCGTTCGCGCATCTCGTTGGCGGCCTTGTTGGTGAAGGTGATTGCGAGAATCTGCAGCGGCGTCGCCTCACCGCTCGAGAGGAGGCTCGCGATGCGGCGGGTGAGCACGCTCGTCTTGCCCGAGCCGGCACCGGCGACGATGAGCAGGGACTTTCCGCGGTAGAGCACCGCTTCGCGCTGCCGGGGGTTGAGCCCCTCCAGCAGCCGGTCGTCAGGTGCGGGGGTGCTCATCGTGGGTCGATTCTACGTTTCGCCGGTGACCTCGGCCCGAGCCTGAACCCCGAGGTCCGGGTGGTCAACGAAGATCCCGTCGACACCGGTGCCGAGGATCGCGTCGAACTCGGTGCGCCAGTCGCCCCAGTCACGCGCGCCCTTGCCGACCCGGTTCTCCGGCGCGAGGAATCGGTTCTCGGGCCGCAGGGTCCAGGTGAAGACGTCGAGCCCGACGGCGTGGGCCCGGGCGACGAGCGCAGCCCCCGTCGGGCGCAGCAGCAGCGACTTGTCAACGCTCACTCCGTCGACCTGTTTCGCGAGGCGGGCGAGCCCGGCATCCGTCAGTTGCGCCGAGTAGGGCAGTGCCTGATCCCCGAACCGGGCAACCAGGTCGGGGGCCGAGCCGCGCGACTCGACCAGGTAGATGAACCGCCCGCGCACCCCGCGCTCCCGGATCTCGCCGAGCACCGTCTGCTCGAAGCACTCGACGATGATGCGGGGGCCGTCATCCCAGGCCTTCAGTTCGTCGGCGATCAGCTCGTCGAGCGGGAGGCCGATCGAGGCGAAGTACGTCGGATGCTTCACCTCCGCCACGACCGAGATCGGGCGTCCGGTGCGCTCAGCTCCGGCATCCAGAATCTCGAGCAGGTCGCGCAGCCGCAGGATCGGCTCGGTGCCGTCAAACGTCGCCGAGGCCTGTCGCACCTGGGGGAGCCGCTCGGTCGCCCGCAGGGTGCTGAGTTCGGCCCAGGTGAAGTCCTCGGTGAACCAGCCGGTGAGGCTCACGCCGTCGACCCGTTTCGTCGCGCGGCGGTCGGCGAACTCGGGGTGAGCCGCGACATCCGTGGTGCCCGAGATCTCGTTCTCGTGCCGCAGCACCAGCACCCCGTCACGGGTGGCGACGATGTCGGGTTCGATCGCATCGACGCCGAGGGTGATGGCCAACTCGTACGCCGAACGGGTGTGCTCGGGCCGGTAGCCGCTTGCTCCACGATGCCCGATGACAAGGGGGCGAGGTGGGCGCATCCGTTCACGATAATCTGTACGCCTCATGGCAACCTGCGCGAACTGCGACCGGGAGCTGCAACCCGCCTGGAAGTACTGCATCAACTGCGGTACCCGCACCGCCGTGCCGCTGGCCGGTGTGGTGCCCTCGGCGTTGAGCGCCGACCCCGAGAACGAGGTGCGCCGGGTCAACGTGCTCGCGGTGCTCGCCCTCATCCTGGGGTGCCTGCTCAGCCCGCTCGCCGCACTGTTCGGGCATATCGCGGTGTCGCAGATCAAGATCACCGGCGAACGTGGCCTCATCCCGGCCTGGATCGCCGTGGTGCTCGGCTACATCTGGCTCGTCGTTCTGGCGGTGCTCGTGATCACCTTCGTCACGACAAATGCCTGACGCACCAGCAACGTTCCGCTGGCGTGAGCCGACCGTTGCCCTGACCCTGCGCTGGGGCGGCTACCGCACCCGGCTGCTCGGCGGCCTGCTGCTGATCGTCGCGGGCGGGCTCGCTGTCGCGGGGGGCGGCGTGTCCAGCCCGTTCGCGACCGCCCTGCTCTACGCCGGCTCCGTCGCGCACATCACCGGATGGTCGATTCTGCCGTCGGCCGGATGGCGGCGGGTGTGGGCCCTCATCCCGTCGACGACCGTGATGTGGGCGCTGCTCGCCGGGCCGGGGTGGCTGTGGATTCTGGTGTTCCCCTACCTCGGCTGGCTGCTCGTGCGGCACCGTCCGCTGGCGAGCTACCCGACGCTGCTGTTCGTCATCGCCGGGGCGGTCCTGGTGGCGCCGCTCTTCCCGTCGTACTCGTTGATGCTGCCCGCTCTCGGCACGATGGCGACGATCATGATGCTGTCGGCGCTCGCTGCGCGCGCGGTGCATGTCGCCCAGGCGCGGGGCCGCGATGTGCGCCGTCGGCGAAAGCTCAGGAAATCCGCGGCATCCGCTCCGTAAGCTCTTCTCATGGCCAATCCTGCTTTCAGCAACTCCCCCGCCTTCTCGGCTGTCGCCGCCCAGAAACTCGCTGCCCGCCAGAACGGTGTACCCCCCGTTCCGACGCCCGGACAGCTTCAGGAGCACTACGGGCTGCCGGATGCCACTCCGGATCAGATGGAGCGGATGACCTACCAGGACACCATCTTCAAGACCCTCGCCGGCTTCGCGGTGCTGCTCGTCGGTGCGGCGATCGGCTGGGTGTTCCCGGTGCTCGCGATCGTCGGTCTCATCGCCGGTCTGGTGCTCGCGCTGGTCAACATCTTCAAGAAGAAGCCGTCACCCGGGCTGATCCTCGCCTACGCCTTCGCCGAGGGTCTGCTCGTCGGTGGGGTCTCGATGTTCTTCTCCCAGATGTGGGATGGCATCGTGCCGATGGCCCTGCTCGGCACGCTCGGCGTCGTGGGCGTCACCCTCGCCCTGTTCGCCAACGGCAAGGTGCGCGTATCCAAGCGCGCGACCCAGATCTTCCTCGTCGCGATCGTCGGCTACGCGGCCTTCTCGCTCATCAACGTCGTGCTCATGATGACCGGCGTCGTCGACTCGTTCGGAGGCATGCGCGACTTCGAGATCTTGGGCATCCCTCTCGGCATCCCGCTGGGCATCCTGGTAGTCCTGCTCGCTGCCTACTCGCTCGTGATGGACTTCGACTACATCCAGCAGGGGGTGCGTACCGGTCAGCCGCGCATCTATGGCTGGACGGCCGCCTTCGGCATCATCGTCACCGTCGTCTGGCTCTACCTCGAGATCCTGCGTCTGCTGTCGTACTTCCTGCCGCGCAACTGACCCCTGGGTGGTCGAGTAGCCGCCGTACGCGGCGTGTCGAGACCACACGCCCTCTGATCAGAGCAGACCGTCGGGTGTTCTCCATCGCACGCCCGCGAAACGTGAGAAGTCGTTGTCGTATGACACGACGTCTGCGTGATGCTCGAGCGCAAGGGCGACCAGATGCGCATCGTTGACGAGGTTTCCACCGACGCCTAAGTCGGCCAGAGTTCGACGAAGAAGGTCGGCGTGGGCCGATCCCGGGCTGACGACGACCGCGCCGGGCGCGCCGATCCAGGCTTGCACCTGCTCGAGAGCCTCATCGATCCCGAGCGGCCTCTCGAACAACCCCGGCTTCGTCGACAGCCGCACGAAGGCCAGCAAGACGAGCCAACTCAGCCCGACGGTGTCGGCTCCCCCGAGAGCGCGGTCGAGCCAGGTTCGGGACGACGTGTGATGCAAAGCGTCCTCGTTGACGGCGTACAGCAGCACATTCGCGTCGACGACTCTCACCCGCCGGCTCGCTTCACTGGCCTGCTCGCATCCGGCGGACGAGTTCCTCGTCCTCCTCGTCGGCGGCGATCTGAAGCGCACGGTCTAGATTCACGGCCGGCGCACCCATCGCTTTCGTGCGGGTGGCAAACGGCGCTCGAGGGCGATCACTCGCTCCCGCCCGGATGGCGTCGTTCAACGCACGTTTGAAGGACAGACCTCGTTCGGCCATCAGGCGCCGCACAAGCGACTCCGTGTCAGGGTCGAGAGTTACCGTCGTTCTCACTTTGACAGCATAGCATCAGAACTTGTGATGCTATGAGGTCACCGGGCGGCCGCGCAACTGAGGGGCAAGTAGATCGGAGCCCTGTTACCGACTCCGCGCGTGCTTCGCGCGCGCGGAGGGGCATGATCCATCCTCCAATAGGAAGCGGAACCAAACCCAGGGCGATTCAGTCCGATGCTAGGTATCCGGGAAACCTGGGGCAGGTCAAACCTGCGGGTGAAGCAGCGGCATAGGTGAGGTGAGCAACCGGCTCACTCCCACTCGATCGTGCCGGGTGGTTTCGACGTCACGTCGAGAACCACCCGGTTGACTCCAGCGACTTCGTTGGTGATGCGGTTGGAGATCTTCGCGAGCACGTCGTAGGGCAGGCGCGTCCAGTCGGCAGTCATCGCATCTTCGGATGACACCGGCCGCAGCACGATCGGGTGCCCGTAGGTGCGGCCGTCGCCCTGCACTCCGACCGAGCGCACGTCGGCGAGCAGCACGACGGGGCACTGCCAGATCTCGGCGTCGAGCCCGGCGGCGGTCAGTTCGGCACGGACGATCGCGTCCGCCTCGCGGAGCAGATCGAGGCGCTCACGGGTAACCTCCCCGACAATGCGGATCCCGAGTCCTGGCCCCGGAAACGGCTGGCGCTGCACGATCTCCGCCGGCAACCCGAGCTCACGGCCGATGGCCCGAACCTCGTCCTTGAACAGGGTGCGCAGCGGTTCGACCAGTTCGAACTGGAGGTCGTCGGGCAGCCCGCCCACATTGTGGTGGCTCTTGATGTTGGCGGTTCCGCTGCCACCCCCGGATTCGACGACATCCGGATACAGCGTGCCTTGCACGAGGAACCGGATCGGATCGCCTTCGGCCGCGAACTCGGCGACCAGGTCGGCCTGGGCCGCCTCAAAGGTGCGGATGAACTCG
>NZ_JANMSQ010000222.1:0-3686 GCF_031389465.1 Pseudolysinimonas sp. | reverse complement strand
TTTGGCTTCATCGCCCCTGACGACGGCACCCCCGACGTGTTCGCGCACTTCAGCGCGATCGCGGGCAGTGGGCGTCGCGACCTCAATGAGGGCGAGAAGATCCAGTACGACGTCGCACAGGGCCCCAAGGGTCCCCAGGCGTCGAACATCCAGCAGGGCTGATCCTCACCAGGATCGTCCCGCTTACCGAAGAACCCCGTCCCCTCTCACGAGGGGGCGGGGTTCTCCCATTCACGGGGTCGGCACTACCTGCCGTGGTTGCGCGGCGACCGGTGTCATCGCGTCGAGCAGATCCTGGAGGGGAACCGAAGCGACCCGAATGCGACTGTCACCGATCCCGTACGGCACCCACAGCACCCCATCGTGCACGAGCCCCCCACACGAGTAGACGACGTGCGGCACGTAGCCATCACGGTGGCCTTCGGCCGGCTCGAGAAGCGGGGTCTCGAGCCGTGCCAGAACTCGGGTCGGGTCGTCCAGGTCGAGCAGGATCACGCCGATCACGTAACGCCGCATCGGTCCAACTCCGTGGGTGAGCACGAGCCATCCGCGGTCGGTCTCGATCGGGGAGCCGCAGTTGCCGCTCTGCACGACCTCCCAGAGCAGGTCCGGGGTGTAGATCGGTGCCTCATCGACCCAGTCGAGCCCGTTGAGCGACACGGCGAGCGAGATCGTCTCGCCCCCGCTGCGCGTCAATGCGAGCAGGCGTCCGCCAACTCGCCGGGGGAAGAACGCCATCCCTTTGGTCTTCGCAGGTGGCCCGGTCAACCGACGAATCGAGAAACTTCGGAAGTCCGTCGTCACGATCAAGCGCGACGTGATCGCGCGACCGTCATAGGCCGTGTAGCTGCCCCGGAACTCGACGGTACCGTCCTGCTCGACGAACCGCACGAAGCGGGCATCCTCCATGCCGTGACGTTCCTCGTCGGCGACCGGAAGCAGCACCCGCTGACTCACATCGCTCTCCGCCGCGAACCCGGCGTCGTAGGCGGACCGCCCGACCATCCGGATGACCTCGACCCGAGGGCGCGAGTCGAAGTGGCTGAAGAACTCGTCAGGCAAAGCACGGATCGCGAGCTCGATGTCGGCCTTGCGCACCCGCGGTGGAAGCTTCTGAAGAACGGCGTGTGCGACCTCGGTCATCTCGCCGTCGTGCGCGAGCGAGCTGCGCAGGTGCTCAAGATCCCACTCGCCGTCGGTGATCGTGGCACGTACGAGCGGGAGTCGACGGCCCTCGAATCCCCAGGTGCGGCCGGGGCCGATGACGGCGGTGCAGAACGAGACCGCCGAGACGTGACCTTCACCGATCGACCGCATCGAGAGGATGACGCGCAGCGCGTCGTCGGACACCCCCGACTGGTCGGGGTCGACGACGGCGCTCGGGTTGCACAAGGCTGCGCCCTCGATCGCGTACTCCGCCGTGAATGTCGCCCCGAGCACGAGCGCCGTCGCCTCGTCAAGGGATGTCGTGTCGGTGTAGACCTTCGCGGCGTTCGCGCGCACCAGCGCAGCCATGCCGCTGTGCCGGGGGTCGAATTCACGCGTGAGCCTCGCCGCCTCCTGCTCGAGCTCCGCTCGCGGAGCGGCGAGTACCCGGGCGACGACGTGCTCAGTCCGCGACGGTGCCCCGGGCGTACTCTCCCCCGGAAGGAAGAGATCGGCGACGACCCGCGACGGATCCGGGCGCAGCTCGGTTCCCGAGTCTCGCACGTCGAGGCTCACGCCACCCCGAGCGCTCGGGCGTGCTGCAGCGTGTCGAGCGCGGCGAGGGTCGACTCGGCACCGCGATTGGCGTTGCGTCCCGCGGGCTCGAGGCCGTCGAACCCGGCACCCGTTACCGGGTCGTACATCGGGGTCGCCGAGTCGTTCTCGCCCAGGAACCAGGCCCAAGCGATCTGAACGCCCCCGCGCCAGAGCGGGTCGAGAGTCTCGTGGAAGGCACGCGCGCACGCGTCCGCGAGTGCGGCGGCCTCGATCGCCTGCTGATCCCACAGCGGGCCCGACTCTCCCGGGCCACGTCCGGCCGATCCGGTGAGCGACAGGCGACCCCCCGGGCCCTCCTCGGTGCGAAGCAAGAAGGAGAGCAGCGCGAGTCCGCGGGCGACGAGGTCGCGTCGCCCGAGTACCCCTCCCCCGGCGATGAGGGCTTCGCACAGCGTCGCGTTCGCGTAGCGCAGCCGTGCCTCTGGCCAGTCCCACGCACCCAGCGGCGCGGTCGGGATGACGTCGAGGCATGCGACGAGAAGGGCGCGCGCGGCGTCGGCGTCGGATCGCACGCTCAACACCTCGACCGCCCCGAGTGCGGCAAAAGCTGAGGCTCGAACATCCGGCGAGCGGCGCGCTGCGGCGCGCAGGAAGGCGTACATCGCTCGCGTGCGGTGGAACGGCAGCACGGAGTGGGCAGCCGCGAACCCGAGCGCGCCGACCGCGCGGCCCCACCAGTCGCCCACCGTCGCCTCGTCGGCCCACTGGCCGTCGGCATCCATGCGGTTGTGAACGAGGCCGTCGGGCGCGACCGCGGCCTCGAGGAAGCTCAGGTAGGTATCGGTCAGCTGGGCGAGCTCGGGAGTCTGGTCGGGTTCGCGGACGACGACGGTGAGTGCACGCGCGACGTCGTCGACGCAGTAGCCGTGTTCGACGCGCGGCACGTCATTCAACGCGTGCTCGAAGACCCCGATGCCCGTCGTCATGCGTCGCAGGTGACGAAACGACGGCGCGAGGGCCGACGCCACCGGCAGGGCGAGCGCTGAGGCGAGAGTGTTCACGCGGCGTTCGCCCGCAGCAGTGCCGCACCGAGTCTGCGGTACTGGCTGGCGACCTCGTCCCACCCGGTCTCGTGGGACCCCTCGATCGCGGCGGCAACCATCCCGGCTGCCAGCTCGCGCCCGCCGAGGATCGCGGCGACTGCGGCAGCGATCTGCGGCGGGTTTTCGTGATCAACGAGGATGCCTGCTCCCCTACTCAACAGCTCGATGGCGTGCGGGAACCGGGTCGCGATCACGGGCTTGCCTGCAGCGATCGCTTCGACGAGAACACCTGAGGTTGTCTGTTCGCGCGAGTCATAGGGCAGCAGCACGACGTCGGCCGCCGCCACCAGGGCTGCAAGTTCGGCACCGTCGCGATACCTCCCGTCAAGTTCGACATCACCATCGAGGTGCAGCTCTCGGGCGATCTCTATGAGCGAGTTCCGGTAGGCCTCGCCGTGCTCGGCGAGAACCTTGGGATGCGTCTGGCCCGCCACGACGTAGCGGGGGCGGGGGCGGGGCGCGTTCCGCTCGGCGAGGGCACGGATGCCCCATTCGATGCCTTTGCCCGGGCCGATCAGACCCCAGGTCAGCACCGTCGGACGCGTCGTCGGCGCGGCGATGACCGGCACCCATGGGGTCACGCCATGCGGGATCACGTGCACCTTGGACGGGGGAACCGAATAGCCGCGCGCGAGCAGCTCTTCGGCGGCGCGGGTCATCACAACGACGGCAGAGGCGAGTCCGGCGACACGGTCGAGCAGCCAGCGCTGATGCGCCGTCGGCGACTCGCGAACCGTGTGCAGCACCACGATGGACGGTGCCGCGATCCGCGACATCACGTCGAGGATCTCGTCACCGTCGCGTCCGCCGTAGATGCCGTACTCGTGTTGCACGATCACCACGTCGCTCGCGTCGAGCGCGCGCGCGGCGGCGACCCGA